>JAHFAF010000384.1 GCA_023250715.1 Pseudobdellovibrionaceae bacterium
TTTCTCCTGTTTCAACCAAGATCAGTATGCCGATTGCGTCGATTTCGCGAATTTGAACGAACGACTAAAGTCGAATAGCCTTGCGGAAAAGTTGGTGAACAAGCAGGTCGACCATCTCCTCCGACATGGAAAAATAGACCGGGTATAATCAAAATATGAAACATCTCTTCGTCTGTTGCATTGCAACACTTTGTGGGGCTGCGTTTGCCCTGACTCCAGTAAAATTGAACGAAGTCTTTTCCGTCGAAAAAACTCCCGGGAGCGGAAAACTCACCTACACCCAGGGGGAAAAGACCGAGACGATCGAACTTGGGGGAGAGAGTGGGCATTATGCGATGGGGCTCGTATTCAGAAGTGATCTCTTGCCTGAGTCGGTCGCCAAGGATTTTCAGGCTGAGGATATCATTCAAGTGGCGATTGGCACGCAAAGGGGAAAGGTGCAGTTTCAGGTCCCCCAGTTCGCTGCGGTGACCCTTCTGACAAAAGGCGGGTACAACAAAAAGACCGTCTATAAGTTGAGTGTTCCCAATGGAACTCCTAATACGGAACCGGCAATCGGTCTTCTTCTTTTTACTTCACCGCAGACTCCGACGGAACAAAGCGATGAAGAAAAGCTTAAGAGAACCTATTTTGCTCAATCTGGAAAATTCGTAGCTACTCCGAAAGGAAAGCCCGAGCTCCTCTCCGTGCGTTACCAAGGAAAGACGCTGAACTTTCGAAAGTTCACCTACTCCGCCCGCATCGAGGCTCAGCTCGTGACACCCTTCAACTCTCAAGAAAATTCATTAAAGGGTGATATCGAGTTTCCCGTTTACACGGCCAAAGGCAAAGCAGCCGAAGGACTAATCCGCAAAATCGCGGGCGAAAGTCTAGGAGGTCTTGCTCCGGCACCCACCAACGAAGCCATTTCCACCCACCGCCGCGACGTCGCCGGCTCCCAAAAATAGCGGAAAAAGGTGTGTGGATACTTTTTCCACCTTTTTCGGGGACATCCGAAAAAGTATCCACACACCTTTTTCCGCTTTGGGCTTTGCAATGACGGGTAGAGAAACCTTGAAATTAAAAGGGTTTTTAACTAGGATGCACGCCTTATGACCAGGCCCGATCAACCCTTTAAGCTCTTCACTTGCACGGCAAACGTGAGCCTCTCCAAGTCTATTGCGGACAACCTAGGGTTTTCACTGTGCCAGGCCGAGGTCCGAAGGTTTTCGGATGGCGAAATTTTCGTGGAAATTCAAGAGAGTGTGCGGGGTTGCGACACCTATATTATGCAGCCTACCTGCCACCCCGTGAACGACTCCTTGATGGAGCTTCTGGTCATGACCGACGCTCTGAAGAGGGCCTCCTCCAATTCCATTACGGCAGTCGTCCCCTATTACGGCTACGGCCGTCAGGACCGCAAGGTGCAGCCCCGCGTTCCTATCACCGCTAAGCTCGTTGCGGATCTGATGGCGGCTGCCGGGGTAACGCGCGTGATCTCCATGGACCTCCATGCGGGCCAAATCCAAGGTTTTTTCAATATCCCGTTCGATCACTTGTACGCAAAGCCAGTGCTTCTCGAGTACATCCGTAAGAACTACGACATGGAAAAAATCGTCGTCGTTTCTCCTGATGCAGGCGGAGTGGAAAGGGCGCGGGCCTATGCGAAGCGCCTAGGGACACCGCTCGCCATCATCGATAAGCGAAGGCTTCGCCCCAATGAAGCCCAGGCAATGAGCCTCATCGGAGATGTGAAGGGTAAGCACGCCATCATCGTCGACGACATGATCGATACGGCGGGGACATTGGTGCAAGCCAATCAGGTTTTGCAAGATTATGGTGCTACCGCGGTCTCTGCGGCCTGTACGCACGGAGTTTTTTCGGGAGCTGCCTACGAGCGCATTCGGGATAGTTCCCTCTTTGAAGTAATTTGTACGGACACGATTCCCCTGTCCCCGACCATGGCTAAGTTGGCGAAGGTGAGAAGCTTGTCCGTGGCCCCGTTACTTGCGGAAGCCATCCGACGGGTACACAGCCACGATTCGGTAAGTAGTCTTTTTGATCAATGAGGTGAGAGTATGGAACAGCAAACGTTAGCAGTTGAGTCTCGGGCGGAAACAGGCAAAGGAGCCAATAGAAGAATTCGTCGGGCCGGTCGTTTGCCTGGCGTGCTTTACGGGTTAGGACATAATGCTCCCCTCACCGTGGATCCCAAGCTCATTCTTAAGCTCTTGCTGACAGATGGCGGTCGTAACCAGATTTTGAACCTACAGGGCGGCGGATTGGACGGAAAGCATGCCTTGGTAAAAGATTACCAAATCGATCCTGTTTCCCGTGCGCTCGTTCATGTGGATCTTCTCGAAATCGACGTAACGAAAAAGATTGTGGTTACCGTGCCCGTGAATATCGTCGGTAAGTCGGTGGGTGTTGCCGAAGGCGGCGTCTTGAACTTCGTCGAGCGTACCGTTCAGGTGCGTTGCTTACCGAACCAGATTCCGGCCCATATCGATGTGGATGTGACGGCGTTGAAGATCGGCGATTCGGTTCACTTGGATTTGCTTACCTTTCCCGAAGGTGTGGAGAAGGGCACGCATCTCAATCCGACGATTGTGACCATTGTTCCTCCGACGAAGGAAGAAGAAGCGGCACCGTCTCTTGCTCCTACGGCCGAGCCCGAAGTCATCACCGCGAAGAAGGACGCTACAGCCGAAGGCGGCGAGGGTGCTCCGGCGGCGGCGGCTGGTGGCGACGCCAAAAAGGAAGAAAAGAAGAAATAACCCTTGTTGGTTGTCGGTCTCGGAAATCCTGGCACGAAGTACGAAGAGACGCCGCATAACCTCGGCTTCGAGGTCGTCGATGAGCTTGCTCGTCGTTGGCACATTTCTAATTTTAAGAAAAAGTTCTCCTCCGAGCTTGCCGATTACGACTTGGGGGATACAAAGGTGTGGCTCCTAAAACCACAGACCTATATGAATCACTCCGGACAGGCGGTTCAGGCGGCGAGCCAGTTTTTTAAAGTTCCGCTGACTTCCATTCTCGTCGTGAGCGATGATCTGGATTTGCCTCCGGGGGTGTTACGCGTGCGTACCTCAGGAGGGGCTGGGGGACACAACGGCCTTAAGTCCGTCATTGAGAGTCTGGGCACGCAGGAATTCCCGCGAGTCCGCATAGGAGTCGGAAGAGGAACGGGAGCGGATCCGGCGGATTATTTGCTTTCAAATGTATCCGCTCGTCGACTCTTCAAGGGTGCGGTAGAAGAAGCCGCGAACGCCGTGGAATGCATCCTGAAAGAGGGAATGCAAAAGGCGATGAACACTTTTAATCAGAAGAAGGATAACAGTGAGCCTTAAGTGTGGAATTGTAGGGTTACCCAACGTCGGTAAATCGACTCTTTTTAATGCTCTGGGATCGGCCAAGGCGGAAGCGGCCAATTATCCCTTTTGCACAATAGAGCCGAACGTGGGCGTTTTTTCCGTCCCTGATTCTCGGCTTCACGAGATTGGGAAAATAATCAAGGCTCAGAAAGAAGTCCCTGCGATGACCCAAATCGTCGATATCGCGGGCATCGTGAAGGGAGCAAGCAAGGGCGAGGGCCTGGGAAATAAATTCCTCGCTCACATCCGCGAAGTGGATGCCATTATTCATCTGGTTCGCTGCTTTGTGAATGACGATATTATTCATGTCGACGGCTCTGTGAATCCCGAGCGCGATATCGAGGTGATTAATACGGAGCTCTTGCTCGCCGACATGGAGACGGTGGATAAGCGCCTCGATAAAGAGCGCAGGGCCGCAAAGACGGGCGACAAGGAAGCTAAGAAAAACCAAGAGGTTTTTGAAGCTTTGCAGGCACACATGAATTCTGGAAAGCCAGTCCGAACTTTTCCTATCGACCCGATGGATCAGCCGCGCGTTACGCCACTTTTCCTTCTTACGTCTAAACCCATTCTCTATGTCGCCAACAGCAACGGAAAAGAGAACGAGCTTCCCTACATCGAGGTCGTGAGAAAGGTGGCAGCTGCCGAAGGCGCTCAATTTTTGGTCCTCGATTGTTCATTAGAGTCGGAGATAGCGCAGCTCCCTCCGGAAGAACGAGCGGAGTATTTAGCGGGGTTGGGTTTGGAGGAGCCGGGCCTGAACCGCTTTATCCGGGCTGCTTTTAATTGCATGGGGCTCATTACTTATTACACCGCAGGCGTAAAGGAGGCGCGCGCGTGGACCATCACAAAAGGTATGCGCGCGCCGCAGGCGGCCGGCGTCATTCACACGGATTTTGAAAAGGGTTTTATCTGCGCTGAGTGCTATAACAGCAATGACCTGCTCCGCCTGGGCAGTGAGCAAAAGGTGAAAGAGGCGGGGCTCAT
>JAHFAF010000066.1:0-7730 GCA_023250715.1 Pseudobdellovibrionaceae bacterium
CGCGATTGGATTATCTGACGCCGATCGAGGTGGAAGAGTTGGCAAAGTCAGACAAACTGGACGGCCGATTCGATCTCGAAATCTAAGTGAGAGCGTCTCCAACTAACCGATCGCACTCCAAACCATTGGCTGGGAAGCCCGCAATTTTTCACGCCGAGGCTAATTGTCATTGCTAGGACGGCAGTCCGAATTTTCAATTCTGGGAGTATCGAACATGGGTTCGCAGGTACCTCGCTGAGAGAACGTCGCCTTCACGCCGGATAACTCGAGCTGTTTCAGATATGAGTCGCACTTAGCCATTGCGTCGATTCGCGCACTAGCGAAAGACTTGCCGGTTCCGATGAAGCTCTCCAAAAAGGGGCTCTTTATGAACTCAATGCCACTTCGGCCGCCTTTCCTGGAGTTGAAAACGACTCGACCTGTACGGCATTCCTTCCGTGGGATCTTCACGGAGGGCAGCCCCTGAGCCTTCAGCATCATCTCCATTGCGACAAATGTCTCTTTTAGGTCCTGCACCTCGGCTTCGAGCATTTCTTGAGACTGTGCTGCCATTGAGAATGTCCCCGATGTGGCCAAAAGTAGAGCTAAAGAGAAAAATGTCATTTTGAACATGGGAAAAAACCCCCGAATTTGAAGTGAGGTACATAACAAATTTTGGAAGTGAAAAACAAGAGACCATTTTTGTCACACCCTGAGATCCCTCTCCTTAAAATGCTGGCGTTAGGCGCGGAAGCGAGGTGGAGCGTAGTGGAGTATTGTAGTTGTATTCAGAAAAACCGCTGCGCGATGAAGAAGATTGCGGAAAAATCAACAGAGAATGCCCCCGGCATATGCCGGACCCGTTCTCTTCTCTTCGAAAAAAATGCGCCAAGAAGATCAAAGAGTTTGCCAACTCCCGCATCGCCTCAATTCCTGACTGACCCTAATTTCATTAGGTTCCCGCCCATTCAACGGACGGTGGTTCGAAAATCATATTGATTGGTGGACGGGATGGGGATCGAACCCACGACCCTCAGACTGCCAGCCTGATGCTCTCCCAGCTGAGCTACCCGCCCTTAGGAATAAGAACAGGAAGGATTACCAAAGGTTGTGACCTACGGCAACCTTTCTAGATGTTAGAAAGCAGCCAACGCATAGAAAAGCATCGTATTGAATTTCCTATCGATTCCTAGCTCACTCGTTGCCTGAAAGCTCTGAATTTTTCCGCCGAGACCATACCCGGTCGAACCCTTTTTCTTGTAATAACCCATAAGCTCGAGATCGTAGTGCCCACTGTAGACACTCGAGGCGAGACCGCATTTCATGCCTCGAAAGAGCAAATGAAAATTGCCGCCGAGATCCGTATCGAGCCCAAGACCCACTCCGAGATCCGTAATATTGAGCCCAATCTGGGTGTCATCATGAGTCTGTGCGTAGATCACATAGCCAACTTGCGGGCGAATCTTGAAGATCCCGGCGACAAACTCGTAAGCGGCGAAAATATCCATTTGAAAAAAGCTCATGGAGTTAATGCTTTTCGATAACGGAAGCGCAATATCTGCGCTCAGCCCCCCACCCAAACCGCCGATGAAGGGATAGTGAGGCACCCGTAACACGATTGTAGGCTTCCCATCGCTCGCTGAAAGATCCGATCCGGAAATACCCACAATGGCGAAACCGGCCGCTCCGGCAAAGGTCATCCTATCCGGAGCATCCTCCGTCTTCGCGGCTTGTGGGGCCTCTGCCTCAACCGAAAAATCGTAATTTCGGCCAGCATACATGAAGGTGAATTTCGCTATTTGGCCAGCCGCCTGCTTGATATTTCCTAACTCGAATTGGCGCCACGGCTCGCCTTTCCCCTTTGTCTCGAAGACGCTGGAGTTATCGAGCGATACCTCATGGGGAAACGTCAAAGTCAAAGAAGTGATATCGTTCGTTTCCGTGCAACTCACTCCAACATAAAAGGGGAATCGTTTTACCGAAGGGCGTACGGTCAAACTGCTGCAATTATCACTTTGAATCTGTTTCTGCTCGTCGAGAATGGCTTTGAAATCGAGAAGTAACTTTCCGCCATTTCCCGCGAGAAGAACTTTCTCCGTAAATCCATCCATAAAAACGCGTAGCTCATTGCCCTTCAACTTGGGCCGAAGGCGCTTGGATTTCGTCACAACGCGATCAAATCCGGATAATTCCGATGCCTGAAATGTCACCTCAAGAATGAGCGAGCGGACCTTCTCTTCGAGTAAAACCCACTTCCATTTGGCGGAAATACTTCCCCGAAACTCTTGCCCCTGTTGGGTGACGATTACTTGAGGCGTGGCCGTGCAAACAAACGAGAGTGTCACCGCGAGAATAAATAGAAGAGCCTTCAAGATATTTGAATTTTAGTGAAAGTGTACACTAAGGGCAAACTTCCGTGCAGGATTGGTAAATATAGTCGAAAGGAAGCTTGAAAGTGCCGGTCTCCATGTCACAGCTCGAGAGTTTGAAGTAATTTTGGCATGAATCGCCGCAAGCGACCCGCTTTTTACTCCAAACGGGTACCTGAGAATCGGGTGTAATGTAACTGTTCTGCCAGGGTAGTAAGCAAGCTCGGGGAGGCGCACCGCCCCCTTCCATATTGCAACTATTGTCGCACGCCTGCATGTTGTAACTCGGATCCCCGAGCAGTACCCCGCTCTCGCATTTTCTTTGCGCGGCCTTACACCCCCGCCCGCAATTATTCACGACGGTTCCGAAGAATTTATAGGCGGTGATGGTAGTTCCCTCGCCGACACTTCCGCCCCACGGCAGGGGGCACCCCGGACAATTGAAGGTGTAGCTCGTATACCAGGTGGCGGGTGCTTCCGGATCGTTCGCAGGAACGTAGAGATTGCCGTTTCGAAGTAGGATGCTGTTTTCACACTTGAACTCGTAAGTCAGAAGCTCTGGCCTATCGGCGCAGCCCATCTGATCTTTCGCATAAAGAGTCATGGAGCGACCATTTTCTATTGTCCCGTAGCCGGGCAGCGTGCAACTGGCACACCCTGTTTGAATGCAATAATACTTATAGGCGAAATCCGCCGCAGTGGAATTTACGACAGAGCCGTCCCCAGGACGAATCAGTACGCCGTTACTGCACTTCACATCGATGGAAGCGACCTCGTCGCATGATTTTCCGCAAGAAACCGTGGCCTCCGAGGTAAGAATGACTACTTTTCCATCCAAGATATCTCCCAAACCTCCAGGAAGAGCGCAGGAACATCCGGTGGCTTCATCGCACCTGGGGAAACTATAAGTGGTATTTCCGCCGAATTCATATGTGTAAGTGGCGCCATTTTGAACTTCGGTACAAAGGCGCGGGCTCGAGATATCGACACAATTCTGCCCGCACTCGGCTTTGTTAGCCGAGTAGAAAGTCCAATTGCTTCCTACCGTAACCTCATTTCCCCCAGCTCCGCCGACCTGGCACTTACAGTCCCTCTTCGCGCAATTCGCGGCATTGAAACTGGTATCGCCGAGGAATGTCCCGTTATTGCAGGTACGGTCCAAGAATTCGCACGTCTCCGAACAGCCGACCGACGGAGATTTTGCAAAATGATAAGTCGCTCCGTGGGGCACGGAAAGAGACGTCCCTGGAACCGGGCAGGTGGCGCAGGTCTCTTCCTGACAGCGGTATTTGTAATCCGCGTATTGAGCAGTGGAGAAATTGATAACCTCACTCAAATTCGCGTTGTTTTTGAGAACTCCATTTTCGCACTTCACGGTAACGGTCGGAGTCGAGCTACAAGTCTGGCCGCAAGAGACAGTTTGTATTTTAGAAATGTCCCTAGTTTGCCCGTGAGAGAGAACTCCCAGCGAATTTGGCAATGTGCAGAAGCAATTCGTCGCTTCCTCGCAGGAGCGATAACGATATTGAGAGCCCCCATTCAAATGGAAAGTCTGTTCTGCATCGGTCGTTACACAGGTGCGCACCTGCTTGTAATCGACCTCACATTTTTTCCCGCATTCCGCTCTTTCCACAGAATAGAGATCCACGGAGCCATCGAGACTGACGGAAGCGGAAGCATCTGGAAGCGGGCAACGACACGTACGTCTCTGGCACGCCACAAAATGAAAGTCGTCCGACCCGGTGAGCTTTCCAGCCTCACACACCCGAGCCAGCTTAAAGTCCTCGCAACTCTCGCGGCAGCCCACGGATGCTTGCCTGTAAAGCATCACTGTTTCGCCCGCGTTGATACGATTCTCGCCCAAGGTACACACAGGGCAGCTCTCCGCTTCACACCTAAAATTAAGGCCTTCAATCTCTCTATCGAATTTTCCGTTGTTACACGTAAGCTCGACGGAAACGTCACTACAGCTTTGATTGCAGGCGACAACTCCCACGGTGTAAGCAAGCACCTTTCCTCCGTGGGCAATATTTCCCACCGGCGTATCGCAAGGGCACTCGCCCCGATCGCAAGCCTCCTTGACCTCGGCGGCCTCTCTTTGAGCCACCTTGTCTACCTTGTCGCTCATTTTGGCGGTACAGCCCGAGACCAGCGCTGCGAATACCAAGAGTGGCAAAAGGCTATGTAGTCCAATCCATTTCATGGGCAAGAATCCTTTTCCTCACACGACGGAAAATGGAAATCATCGCTACCCGTCCATTTCGGAAAATGACAGACTCGCAAAATTCTATGCCTCGAACACTTATCACCGCCAGAAACGCAGGTCGTGTTGAAGGCCGCCACCGATCCATAAAACTCAATTTCCCCTCCAGCCCACGGTAAAATACAGGCCTTTCTCTGAAATGGAGGCATATGAATCTGGCCAACATTTGTCCCACATCCAAATTTTAAGCAGGGCCCTCCCCCTCCATCTCCATCGCCTAATCCGATTCGCCGTTTAATCCCCGCACCAGGCCCTTCATCATTTCCTGTTCCGCCACCCGATCCGCCTCCCGAGCCATCATCCGGCTCGTCGAGACAGGCGGACTTGGGATATTCGCTCGGATCGGCGCCCGTCCACGTTCCGCCTTCGTGGCAGGTGGCCACCGCGGATATCGCCGAGCAGGTACCGCCCGCAGGAGGCACGCCGTTTTTATAAACTCTTAACGTTTGCCCGAAGGGAACTCTCACGGTATCCCACGAGCATTCGCAAAGCTGAGGATTGCAGACCGGAAAGCGAAACTGGCCTTGGTCGTAAGTAGAGAGCTGTCCATTCGTGCAGGTTACGGTTCGGAAATTCGCAGCGTCGCTACAGGCATTCGGATTCTCGCACGTCGCTCTATCGAGTGAATACGCGCGCACTGTCTTTCCATCTTCGATGGTTCCTCCCCAGGGAACACTGCACCCGCACCGCCGCACATTGCAGGTCCTGTAAATGTAAGGGGCGGGATCGCCACCGCCTACTTTCTGGACTCCTGAGGACGTGCAAGTTAAAGAGGCCTTGGATTCTTCACATCCGTTCAAATTGCAGTCGGTAATTTTATCTCGAGAATAGAAGTCGCTCGTCGAACCAAACGCCAGCGAATAACCATTAATGCGACAATTGCAGTCTTTTGGAGCGCAGGAATCGGCCGAGGTGTGTCCCGCCAATTGGGCGGAAGTAACAGTAGCACCCGACATGCTCCCCACTTTAAAGACAGCGTTATTGCAATACAGATTTAAGTTATCGCAGGTTTCACCGCACGCCGGATGAGATGTTTTGGAAACCGTGAGAGAGTTTCCGTGTCGGACCTCCACTTGGGCTCCATTTCCATCGGTGAACGTACAATTGAAATTTCTTGGGGTGCAGCTCGAGTACTGAAAGACGTTGGGGTCGTAAGCGCTCAAAACCTTATTTGTGCAGGTAACCGACGTCCGGTAAGCAGGGTTCGTGCAAGCATCCAGTACATCTAACGTATTCTGCGAATAACGATAAAGTGTGGTGGAGCCGCCATTCGCTACCAAAATCGCTTGATTGTTCGCAAGCGGTACGCGGCAGCCGCAATCGTCTTGGCGGCAGGAATCGTAAGCGAAATTCAAAAAAGAAGAATCCGTCGCGGTCAAGTTGCCGGAGCTACAACTCACCTGCCCTCGAAATGTCGTGCAACTCTGTGAGCAGGTGACGACATCTTTGGAAAATACCGATTTCGTTTGTCCGTCCGCCACCACTTCTCGCCCAGAACGCTCGCAATGACAAACTCGCTTCGCGCAGGAACGTGCGGGAAACCCCGAAAGCTCGGCATCACTCACCGTTCTTGCCGGGGAGCCCGTCTCCCACTTTCCATCATTACACCGAACCAGCATGCTTTGAGTATTACACTCAATTCCACACGCGGGACTATTCGACGTATAAATTGTTTTCGAAGCGTTATGAGCATAGGTGATCGTATCGCCTGGGAGCTTGCATCCACAGGTGGCATCCACACATTGCGGGTACTGGTAACTCGGATCCCCTTCCCAAAAACTATCGTTGCATACCCGGCGAAGGGACATTTGTCCGCATCTAGTGCCGCAGGTGGAGACTTCTCCATTGTAGTAAATCTTTCCTTCTCCATGAGGGACGGTCTGGGCGCTATCGTGAAGCACATGACAAACTCGACAGCTGCTCCCGGAACAGGATTTCACGATCACCTGCCCCGAAATGACCTGCTCGTTATTCGTCAAATCGGTGCAGGGAAGACAGGTTGTTCGATTCTGCCGCGCACAGAAGGGGCACTCCGGAGGCTGCACAAAAAAGTTAAGAGAGCTCGTCGCCTCGGGAGGAAAACCTGGATCAAAGGAGTACTCGACGGAAGCGTTACATCCCCACGGAAGATTGGAAAACAAAAGCTCGTCAATGGTACCACCGTCGGATTTTTTAGAGGAGGCCGTGGCCCCTGACAGAGAAATACCGCAAACAGTAAACTCATTGCAGTTCCTCACCTCTCCAGGAACTGTAAATCTTGAAATCGTCACACCACCCGGGCAGGTCTCCCCTTCTTTCGCATCGGGGGAAAGAACGGAACGATCCCGACAGTAAGCGGTTCGCCCTGCAGGAAAGTTCTTTTGGATCGTGACCTGATTTCCGGGAGAGCAAGCGTTCTGCCCTTCCGTCGTGGAATTACTCAAAACCACCAGGGAACTTTCTTCCATCAAACTCAGTGCACTTAAGTAACGACGAAAGGTATCAGACACACGTCCGGTGCAACCGGAAAGCACCAGTGAAAGTAAGGTCAGAAGTGCAAAATGTCGCGACACGTTCAGCATCATTTTACTCTATCGAAAGCCTGGAACCCGAAAGGTTTGAGTACTAAAGTTCGACACCAGGTGTAGAATCATGACGCCGTCTTGGAAAAAACGGATGTCGATAGGAACTTCCTTCATGGATAGGACGGGGTCGTCCACCGCCGTAAATTGTTCAGCAGGCTCGCCCACTCTCAAGAAGGCCCTGATATAGGCGCTCATTTTCGGGCTCACGCCGGCAAGCCCATCAATTTCCTTGTTTAACGAAAAACGAAATGGACAGCTATTATCCCCGGGAGCGCCCTCGGAAAGTTGATCTTGCCCCAAGGGAAAGGAATAGGCACTCAGGGGAGTCTCGTACTTTTTCGATTCCCGCATGATCTTTTTCACGGCATGACTTCTAAAAAGAAGATCCCCGATAGGTTTTGTTTCATCGAGCTCATAGGCGACCACCGACGGAGTGTATTCCTCGCCTACATCGTACCAATCCCAAAACTGTGAAGCACCCATCGGCTTAAAGCTCGTCCCTGCGCGGTCTTGATAAAAGGCGCTCACCAGAGGCCTTACATCGGGCCCCTCTGC
>JAHFAF010000066.1:7749-15400 GCA_023250715.1 Pseudobdellovibrionaceae bacterium
ATCATCTCTTGATGAAAAGGCTCATATTCGGCCCCCTCCTCCGGATAAATTTCGATATTCGGCCACCGAATGGGAAATAAAGCCAAGTGGCGCGCGGCCTCTGCAGGACTCATGGAGAAAGTGGTTTTTAGGTTTTTGGTTCTCTGCCCCTCGGGTCGCCATGGCTCATACCAATAGGAAATATAATCATTGCGGCTTGTGAGCTCAGAAGTATAAAGCGGTGGCAACGGACATAACTTTATCGAGAGCGAGCAGGGGTCTGTGAAATCCCCAGGGAACCCGGAAGATCTTTTTAGCCGGCAGGCGATGTCCCATGAACTGAAACTGAACTCAACTGAGATAGGCGTGGGAGATTTCGTGCAGACGGACCCGGAGACGGTAACATTTCCCGAGGCTCGCGCTAGGGTCACATTAGAGGATAGACCCGGCTGATAGTTCACATCAGGTACCGTGAATTCAGAATTCTCTAGCGCGTCTTTTAAGATTAACTTAGTAGACGAAATATTCGGATGAGTGGCTCGGATTCGGATCCTCGTATTTGTTAAATTTAGACTCGCAATCGTTTCAAAAGGAATCGCAAACTCAAAACCCTGCGCCACAGTGAGAGTTCTACAATCTTTCAATAGGAGCGGGCTTGCTTCCCACCCGGCTTTATAAGAAGTGTGATTTGAAAAATTGAGTTTAATATTCGAGGCGAGAAAGGCAGGGCTCGCTCTTCCTCCTCCGAAGCCCCCGTCAAATATTCCACCATGAGGACTCATTAGGGGGTAAGAGTAACCGAAGCTAGAGGGAATGGCAGTCCCGGCCGCATCGAGTATTTCGACGGGAACGGCCTTATTCGATCCCTGAACGCAGGACCAACCCTGAACATACATATACCGCATATCGGTGCGGATATTCGTCACCTTTCCCATAAAAGGAGAGCTCACAGTACTCATATCGAAGTCGCGAACATTGATTCGCGTGAGCGCATCGATTCCGAAATTATTGTAAAACTTTCCCGGTTCATTTGGCTTTGGACGCTTGTAAAAGACTGCCACAGTGAAATAAACCGGCATTTCTATATTGCCCGTTTCCGAAAGCATCGGCAGAAGCTCGTTTCTGGAAAGAGTGAACGGCTTAGTGCCGCTATTCCCCGACAATTCATAGTCCTGGATGAGACAAGGAGCGGAATACCCGCACCCGGCGTCGAAGACACCGATGCGTGCACCAAAATGCGTAGCCTCCAAATTCCAATTTGCATTGAATGAAATTTCAGGAGCCTTGTGAGCCTCATTATAGGTGATACTCTGTCCGCTAATTGTAATAGGTTTTGGCGACAGCCCCGTGGCCTTGAGATAAAAAAGCGAATCGACGAGCTTCTTGAAATCCAAGACTTTGCCGTTCTTCACGTAGGGTTCCACTGCGGGAACGCGATTCGCTCCTTTTTCCGTAATTAAATACTCGACGAGCTGTTCGTCATAATCCATCTCGTATTTTTTCAAAAACCCTATCGTTATCGCTGCTGCAGCGGCGACTACTGGAGCGGCGAATGAGGAACCCTGTCCCCCGGCGTAGCCTTGCGCGAATTCAAGCATTCTCGTCTGGATAGGCGGCACAGTAGAAATCATCCCCGTTCCAGGTGCAGAGATCTTGACATGCTCGGGACTGAAATTGGATCCGAAGGAGGCCTGATCCCCCAGGTTCACTGTTCCGTCCTGGAGTCCCCAAGCCGTGGTAATGACGCCTGGGTATTGCGATGCATATTGTGCAGGATAAAATGGTTTGACTCTCAAATCGTAAAAACTGTTTCCGGCCGCGGGCACAATGACAGTTTTCTGGTTCAAAAGAGTGACAATCGCGTGCCGAATCGCCACATCGTCGTTGGGGCCCCCAAGGGAAAGATTGACTACCTCCGCTCCCGCCTGCGAAGCCGCCATGAGAGCATTTCCCACTTCGAGATTGGACATGAGACCATGACAATCACCGATACCGTAACCGAGGATCTGTGCGTTCTGAGCGAATCCCACCATCCCTATACTATTGTTTCCCGTCGCCGAAATAATTCCCGCGACAAAGGTACCGTGGGGATGGCTTGGGTTTTCGTTCGTGTAGAGGGGGATGTCTCCTTCGCAGGTAACTAATTTAGCTGCCGTGGAACGAAGATCTTCACGGGAGAGAATGCCCGGAACTGCATTCGATGGACCTAAGTCGGGATTCACGCCGACACCCGTGTCGATCACCGCTACTTTCACAGGGAGAGTGTTGTCTACCCCGAGAGCTGCCGCTGCCTGATCGAACTTTAGAGCAGAAACGTAGTCCTGCTGCTCCACATACAGCGGATCGTTGTAGTAACCTATGGATTGATATTTTTCCTGGGGAGCAAGTCCGATTACACAAGGATCGTTATTCGCCCAACGATTGAGCTCGCTCAAAGCCATTCCGGAGGGAGGGGTAAAATCATAATATTGCGCTTGGAGGGACCGCTTTTCTTGACTCAAAAAGAGACGACAGGAAATTCTATCTCGCACATCCTCATTCACGCATTCCCTTCCCGCACAGACATTGTCCACGACCGCGATTACCGGGTTTGCGGTTTTCGATTCGCCTTGAGGAGTGATATCCGCAACTGTAAGTGCGACCTTTCTAACGCGGAAAGGAGATACATAGGGATCGTGAGGAGCGAAAGTGGGAAGGGTAGACGCAGTCTCGCGCTGTGTGTTTTTTGAACAGCCAAAGCAAAGCCCTAGCAGAACAAGTCCACCGATAAGGCGAGAAAAGGTTGTCTTGGAGAGAACTTTCTCCATTTCTACAGCACACCTGCCGCTTCGGAGAGGCGATCCGGAAGCATTATTAAGTTATTGAAATTATTAGTGTTGAGTGGGCACCTCATAGCGTGCAAAGGTTCCCAATCGATCTATTAGACCAGATTAATGTGAAGGAAATTTGTTCAACGAATCTGGGCCTTTCCGTCGTCTCCCACCTGAACTTTGATGGAAGCCGAACGGCGAGCGGAGATGTCTAAAGTGGTGACAGGGATTTCCAAGCTGCCCTTTGCACTGAAGAGAGTTGCCGTGATGGGACACGGGGCTCTATTTCCGTAAGCGTTGTACAGAGTGTAGGTAAATTTATAAGTGCCAGGGATAATCTTATCCGCCTGCCACACTTCGATACCCGGACCTCGCCGCGTATCCAAAACAAACATGCCCGGATGACCCGAAATTTTTCTGTTTTTAAAATCGAACCTTTTCCCCGAAGGATCTTCCACCGTGAGATCCACATCGTGATCGTTCGTGGGCCACTTGATCATGAAAGCGAGAAACATGGAGGACGCGGCCGCTGTTTGGGCTTTTGTGATTTCCCTTTGGAGTTGCGCGACAGTCGTTTCGCTGGACTCGAGTTTCTGTTGAACAGTCGTCAACTCTCGACGCGTTTCCGCCAAACGATTTTCCGTGATCTCTAATCGTTCTTGTACCGGCTTCAAAAGTTCCTTGGGATCAATTCTTGGTTGGAGCGGTGATTTGATTACCTTCACAATCGTTTTCGGGGGAGGTTCCACTTTTTTCACTTGGATCTTCTCCTTTAGCTCCTTGTTCTCCTGCTCGATTTTCATTATTTGCAAGCGCAAATCGGGAATTACATTGAGCTCCTGTTCTAGCTTCTGTTTTTCCTCCTGGAGTTGCTTCACCTGGTCTACCGGAGGCGGTTTAGGCGTAAGCTCCGTTACTTTCGTCTCGAGAAATTGAACCTTTGTCTCGAGCTCTATTTTTTCGCGCTTGATCTTTTGAATCTCCTGCTGGGCTTCTCTTTCCTTCTTCTCGATCTCCTGTTCGCCCTGGGGCTGCCCGAATTTCTTTCGCGTGGAATCGATTATCTCCTGTTGGGACTTGGGATTCATCGTCGACATTGCGTAAAGCATGATGAAGAAACCGCAGAGAAGAGTCATTTTATCGGCGTAAGTCATGAGCCAACGCTCATCGATTTCCACCTTGTCTTCTTCTTCGTGTTCGTGAACTTTAGGTTGGTGAGGCTCCGGGTGATCGCTACCGTAGACAACATGAAGGACGTGGTTCGTAGTTCCACGCTGCGTCTCTATTTTCGCTTCTTCTTCCTTTTGCTTTTGGGTTTTTTCGAGCTCCAAGATCAGGCCCTCTTGCGAAGTCTCTCGATCTCATCGCGAACCTGTTCCCAGGTTGCGCCTTCCATGGTCTCGCGATTTTTTATCGCCATTCTCTCGCCGATGTTTAAGAATCCATTCAGCTTTTCAAGAACGATGTGAGGATCTTTGTGTTGTTTAATCATCACAAGCCCATCTGTGATGATATTTCGAATAAGTGCGTCTTCACCTGCCAAGCGAACAGCGTAATCCGAGAGAGGCATGAGGATCATGTAGGTGAAAACAAGACCCCAGAAAGTAGCGACCAACGCCATCGCCATCGCAGGCCCAATACCCGCTTGGCCTTTTTCACCGCCGAGCTCCGTCATCATGTCGATGAGTCCGACGGTCGAGCCCAACATTCCAAAGGCCGAGGGAAATTTGGCGAGAGTGGCTAGCACTTTCGCGTCCTGCATATAGGTCTGTTTAAAATGCATACTACGACGAGTAAGAACATCTTGAAGGTCCTGCACGTTCAATGCGTCTTCGGCGATCAGTCTTAACCCTTCCGCCAAGAAGGGATGGCTCGTCCCATACATCATGAGAGCCGGATGTTCGGAAGGATCCAGGGCGGCCGCAGCAACTAATTCTCGTACAATTTTTCTTCGATTATGCGCACGCTTGAAGATCACACCGAAGAGAATCACTTTCCAAAGACGCAGAAGCGTTTTCACCGGATAGATAATGAGACCAGCCGCCATACTTCCGCCCAAGACCAGAACAAAGCCCTTGGGATCGAGTAGCAGCGCCGGGTTCGGGGATTCGTTAATCACACAGAACCAGACGGTTGCGACCGCCATGGCAAATCCGACGAGAGAACTGAAATTCATGCCTCTCTCTCTTCGGAATAAACATCTAATGTAGTGAAAGACACACCGCATCATCCCTAAGCGATTGATGCATCACACCGAGATCGCGATAGACAGGTGATAATCCTATGGTAATCTCGACCGCACTTGGTAAGGGGTTAGTGGGTTGTGGTCGTCATTGAAGTCCAAAATCTCGTAAAGAATTACGGCGAGGTTCAGGCGGTGAAAGGCGTTAGCCTTTCCGTTCCGAAGGGAATCTGTTTTGGGTTATTGGGCCCGAACGGCGCCGGCAAATCCACGCTCATCAAGATGATCTATGGTGCCCTCTCGCGCACTTCGGGATCGCTATCTGTACTGGGTTACGATCCACAGAAGCAATACCACTCCTTGCGCAAACGTCTCGGCGTGGTCACGCAGGAAAATTCTCTCGATGATGAAATGTCCGTGAGAGAAAATATGCTTCTCTTCGCCGGCCTTCACGGAATTTCGAGAGGGGCCGCCTCGGTGCGAGTGGATGAGCTGCTCGATTTCATGGGCCTTGCACACAAATCGAAAGACCGCATTCAAACCCTTTCAGGAGGTATGAAGCGGCGTCTTGTTTTTGTAAGAGCCTTGCTCGCAAAACCTGAACTATTAATTCTCGATGAACCAACAACGGGGCTCGATCCGGCAGTAAGGCACCTTATTTGGGATCGCATTGAATCGCTAAAGTCATCGGGTACCACGATTTTACTCACGACTCACTATCTGGAGGAAGCCGAACACCTTTGCGATGAAATTGTAATCGTGGATGAAGGGCTCATTAAATCTTCCGGCAGCCCCAAGAAGCTCATCGCGGAACAAAAATTGGGATACGTGGCACTCTTCAAGAAAAATGGGCAAGTATCGCGAGTGGAAGAGCCCACACTAGAAGCACTGACGCGTGCGATTGAAGCACTCGATTCGCCTCCCACTCTCATTCGCCCCGCGAACTTAGAAGATGTTTTTTTGAAGGTAACAGGAAGGGAGCTTTCCGAAGATGCCTGAGACGCTGCAATTGAGCTGGAAAGTGGCAATGCGCCACTGGGCAGTTTATCAGAAGAATTTTTTCTCCAACATTCTGCCAACGATAACCGATCCGATTTTCTACATGGTCGTCTTCGGCTTCTGGCTCGGGAATCACGTGAGCCAAATTCAAGGAATGCAGTACGCACGCTATTTAGCTCCCGGCATGGTGCTCACCACCTGCCTTTACACGGCCTTTTTCGAAGCGAGCTACGGCTTTTATATTCGAATGGAATTTCAAGGCGTCTATCACGCAATGACGACAACTCCGGTGGGTGCAAGAGAGATTCTTATTGGCGAGTTCATCTGGGTGGCTTTGAAAGGCGGGGTCATGGCGACGATTACCGCGATCATTCTCACCATCACGGGAGTGTCTACTCCAACTTACATTCTACTCATTCCGCTTTTGGGCGGCCTCGTGGGGTTAAGCTGTGGAGCGATTGGGCTTGTCTCCGCCGGCTACGTGCGCAACATCGATCAATTCCAAACCGTTTATGCGTTAGTCATTAGCCCCATGTTTTTTGTCTCTGGAATCTTCTTCCCCGTCGAACAATTGCCGAAATGGATCCAGGCGATTTGCATGATTTCACCGCTCTATCACGGCGTGCGCATTGGCCAAGCCATCTTATGGGCAAAAGACTTAGGCCCGACCCTGCTCGTACACGGCTCAGCACTACTATTCATCACAGCAGTTTTATCGGCCTGGGCATGGAAAAAAATCTACCCAAAATTGTACCAGTAAGAAAAAGGTGTGTGGATACTTTTTCCTCGGGAAAAAGTATCCACACACCTTTTTCTACTTTGTGGCGGATTTAATGCAGACGGTGTCGGATTCTTTCGTGGGAGTTCCGCGGCGGGGGAATTGAAGCTGAATGCCTTCGATCTTCTTATCCTTCACCACAACTACAATGCTCGTATCGACCACATCCCCGTTCTTCATCTGAGTCTTATAGAGCATGGAGGAGTTGTGCCGGTTCTTCTCACCGGTAAAATTTGAAAACCCGAGGTAGTCATTCGAGAAACCTCGCATTGAATAGCCATCCGCAGTCTCAAGCCTTCCCCCCAAATACCCTTGCGCAACGCCGTTGGAATAGAGTTCAAACAATGCAACGACAAGTTTTTCCTGGGGGAGACCGCTCACGGCGGGGTCGATCCGAACATTTCTCAATTGAAGACCGGTGAGCAGATCCTCATTGTCGAGGGCAACCGGCTGATCGAGCTTGCAGCCGCTCATGGCCTTATCGGTGGAAATATCATCTTCCGAACCGCCGAGAGTGATCTTTCCACAGGAGGAAACCAAAAGCGCAACCGCAAGAATTCCGAGTATTTTCATGGCCGGGGTATAACGAATAAAACCAAAGGGATCAAGGTGGCAAATTTCGTCCCTGCCATTACACTAGGGTCTATGCCAATCCTCTTTCTTGCCACTGCCGGGGTCGGAGGCGTTCTCACCCGGTATGGGACTCAAGTAGCCTTTTCCAAATACTTTGGGGGATATTCGCCCCTTAGCACCTTCTTCATCAACGTACTCGGAGCCTTTCTCATCGGCCTTCTCTATGCTCAAGGGGACAAGCTAGCACCCCAGGTCCGCCAGGCCCTATTCGTAGGTTTTTTGGGGGGCTTTACTACTTTTTCCGCCTTCAGCCTCGATACCTTCCTATTA
>JAHFAF010000385.1:0-3411 GCA_023250715.1 Pseudobdellovibrionaceae bacterium
CTCCGATTCTGGAAACCTCCCCCTTTTTACGCAAAACCCTCACGGGTGGCTTCCCAACAAGGTATCGGGCAATCGTGAAAAAAGAATGAGAGAAAGAATGTTCTTTCTCCATCACACCGCGCGCAATCCCTCCTTATTTCGTAGTTATCTTTAATGAAACGAAGGGGGTCAAAATCGTGCAGTGGCTGAGTCGGCTGGCGGTGTCTTGGCACCGTCCACCCAACGAGACCCGGCACTTAGGCGGGCGTGTTAGTGCTGCTGGAAACGGCGCTCTCTTATTGGGAGTGTTGATTCTAGTGACGGTGACGGTGGTGACGTGTTTGCTCGAGGCTTTCCACTCCAGCCTCGGATCGGAGCCGTCCGTCCTCATCGAGCGCGGGAGTTGGCGTGCGCTCTATAGAAGCGCGCTCCCAGAGGAGGCTTGTCTCGATACCTACCCGCAAAATTCAAAATGTTTATCGTCCCCCTTGAACGCCACTCTTTGGCAAAGTGCCAATAGTCGTGAGGATAAGGAGCATACCGATCGGGTGGCGGGGCGCCGCGGCCAGGATTTTTGGCTGGGGACCATTTTGTCTCCCGAGCAGGTGGATCGCGCCTATCGTTTTCAGGCGAATCGCCTGATCTTGGGGTACCTCAATGCGGACTATGAAGTGTGGTTGGACGGGGAGAAAATCTTTTTCGGGCAATACCGAGATACCCATTCCCCCGTAGTACTTCCCCTCTCTATGGGGAAGCTGGCTCAAGGCGGAAGTCTCCACTTGGCTATTCGGGTTACTCACAATGGAGGGGGGATATTCCCGGATGCTCTAGGCTATTTTCGGCGAGAAGGGCTAGCCACGAGTACTCAGGCCGATAGCTATTTGCGCGTTGAGAATTTCGAAGAGCACACGCGGCCTTGGTTTTTCTTTGGTGTGTATTTTGTCATGGGGTCACTCTTTCTGGTTCTCTGGGGAATGAATCCTCGTAAACAGGAATGCGCATATCTTGCTGCATACGCGTTATTTCAAGCTTTCATTCAGGCCTCTCGGTCGGATGAGGTTTCCTATCTTTTTGATGTAGCGACCTGGAATCGGTTGAGCAATGTGATCAGTATTTATGAAGGGGCTTTTGCGTTATTTCTAGGGCTCGCCTTTGCGCGTTTTCGCCGCGCGTTTTTTCAGTGGGGAATTCCTATCTTTCTCTTTGCTGGTGCGCTTCTTTATTTTCTCATTCCTGATTCCGTTCAAGCAGAGAAATTGGGTGTTTATCTCGATGCCAAGGTGGTGCCACGCGGCTATCTCCTGGGTGCGATGGCTTGCTTCCTTCAGACCTTCTGGCTCGAGCAACGGATGAAAAGTCGGGACGGGGTCTTTGCCATTCGCGTTCGTAGGCTATTGCTTTTTGGAATTGGCCTTTGCTCGATTGGCTTAAGCTATGCCGTGCAACAAAGTGTTCCTTCCGTGACCGAGTACACCGCTTGGCCGCGATTCATGAATCTGATTTTGGTCCTTTATCTTGCCGCCGTGATCTTGAAGGATTATCGCACTGCCGAAAAAATTCTGGAGCATTCGCCCATCTCTCCCTATCACCGCCGCCCCGTCCTTCCGACGGAGCTTGCAGGAGTATTGCTAGTGGTGGACATCAAGCGCTCGGAAACTCTGGCGCATGCTAGCTCCGAATGGGGAAATGCTGGTGAGCTTATCCATATTGGACTTTCTCATATGTGGAGTGCCGCTATATCTAATGAGGGCACGGTGCTTCAATCCGACGGGGATGCGATCACCGTTTTTTTCGAGCGTGACGGAAAAACTTTGCTGCGTGCGTACAAAGCCATTCAGGAAATTTCGAAATCGTTAGAGCGCTTTGTCGAGCAACTTCAAGATCGTGGCGTTCAGCTTGGACACACCGAGCAGCTTCGTTTTCGAGCTACTCTAGTGGAGGGCCTCATTCAGCCCGTGTGGCAGGAATTTCGGGGCGGAAGATTCCCCGCCTGGTCTGCGAGCGGCCCTTCCAATGTTTTCGTCGATGCGGCCCGACTCTTGGAAATAGAGCAGCAACTCGATCCGAAGCGCGAACAGTCTCTTCTCGTCGTGAATGAAGGTTTGGCCGATAAGCTCAAGTGCAAATGGAAAAAGCGAAAGGCCAAATACCAATCCAAGCATGGGGAAGTGCATACCATTGCCGTCTCTCGGATTGATACGCCGGCTAGTTTAACCAAAGGTAAAGCCGCTTGAGCTTTGCGAAGTCTCGATAGCCCAACCGAAAAAAAGTCAAAATCGAGAAATTTACGAGCATGCGGCGAAGAATTTTCTTGGGGTAGTAGCGTCTTGCCGAGACCTGAATGGGAAGGGGAATAAATCGCCACCCCGGATTTTTTCTCAAGTGGTCGGAAAGAAGCACGTCTTCCAGGAATCCCAAGGTCGGGATCTTGGTTTCCCGAGGAAAATAGATTCCATTCGTCCAAACCAAATGCCGAAGCCATCTGGTTCTAATGAGGTTTTGCAAATAGGCGTAGATCGATAAAACGGCGTGCGAGGGTGAATACCTTTTTGAAAATCCCCCGCAGATGGCCCCTTGCTCCGCCATCTTTCGCCAGACCTCAAGCGCTCTTGCACTCAAAAAACAATCGCAGGGGAGAACCAAAACTCTTTCACCTGTCGCCTCTTTCAACCCCGCTTCCACAGTGGCGCCTATCGAGGGTTTCCCCAGTGCGGCCGGAACAAATTTCCAGCCGAAGGTCTCACAAATTTCCCGCGCCTTTTCCCGCGTGCCGTCTCGGCTACCGGCATCGACCACTAAAACTTCCCAGTTTCCTTCCGGGAGTTTCCATCGGTGTAGGGATTCCTCGATGAGTTGAATCTCATTTAAGACGGGAATGAGAAGGGTCAGCCGCATGAAGGGATAGCATAACATTGCGGCAACTCAATTTTCCTTAAGAGTATTCAAGGTAAGTCCAACGGGCGAGTGGGGCATTGGATGCAAAGGTATGCAAAGGTACGGCATACCTTTGTGTAAGTAATATTTTCATGGTTTCGCGGATTCTTTTCCGCTCAATTACTTGATCATCGTGCTCTTCATGCTTTCGCGAATTTGCCCCGGCTGACGGAGTGTTCCCCTCTTTCTCTTAGACGTAGACAGGATCGCTATCTTTAAGGTTTGCAGGAGTTCTGAAATTTCCAACGCAGCAAAGGGAGAGCAAGCTCAAGGTTCATCCCCTTCTTCCGGGGAACATGGAGTGTAATCGGAGTCGCACCAGTAGGACCAAGCGCCATGAAAGGACTTGAGACGATCGATTAGCCAAGAGGTATCTTGGGAAGCGGAGAAGGGGCCGCTGTCTACTAGGCCCGCTCTCCATCGTCTAACTCTCCGGCTGGATCGCATTGGACGGAAGACTTTGCGACCTCCAAGCAAAACCAATAATTCGTTAAACAC
>JAHFAF010000385.1:3421-4312 GCA_023250715.1 Pseudobdellovibrionaceae bacterium
CCGAGCAAAGGTACGGCATACCTTTGTGTAGGTATTAATTTCATGCTTTCGCGGTTTTTTTTCGTGGAAGAGTTGTGTTACCGGTCGTGAACAGAGAGCATTACGATTAGACGTTTTTCCCCCTCTTTTAAATGTGGCTCCGCATGAAAAGTATAATTGAAACGAATCGTATTACCCTCTTCTACCGAGGTAAGTGTTGCGGCATTTTGATAAAGTGATAGCCCGTCAGGTCGGTATAATGTCGAAGGCCCGTGTTCGGCCCGAAGCCACTGCACGCTCCGACCAAAACCGTGATTGTGTCCGGAAAAAAACCCCTGAATATTTTCCTCCGTTCGGATGTTTACCTCAACTCGCCGATAGGGGAAGTCTCGAATTGCTGGCTCACTCAATCGATCCTGAATGAATTTAACCAAGGGTTCCGCGATTTCCAGCCCGAATTCTTTTCGCAGTTTTTCAAAATCTTGGTCCTCAAGACTGTATTTCGTTCCCTTCTCGCGGGTGTCCTCCCCTGGCATTCCAAACTGCTTTCTGCGGGGATCGAGCCACTGAAAACTAAGTTCCGTCGGTCCAAAAGCAGTTCCCACGAACTCTCGATTGAAGGCATTTGCCTTTTCCCAAACCACGGCCTGCTGTTCGGGAGACCAGATGGCTCTCGTCTTCGAAACTTCGAGCCTTCTCCACGGATTGACGTAATTCATCCCGGCTGCGTGCAAGGTGGCTAGGCAGTAGAAAGGAAACCCAAGGACCTTTTTGAAAGGCCCGTCGGCTCGAGCAGAGACCAGGGAAAGATGGATAGAAAATAAAAAAAAGAGCGTGAGCCGCATGAGGTCAGATCTTAACTGAATTCAATGAGTGGACAGGAGCGCTTTAGGGTGAATCGGGCGGTATTTG
>JAHFAF010000386.1 GCA_023250715.1 Pseudobdellovibrionaceae bacterium
AGAGCTTCAACATATCTTCATCCCATTCGCAGCGACGAATATTCATCAAAAGGGTACGGCTCGCATTTGTAACATCGGTAATGTGCTGTCCGCTCAATCGGTGAAGCAAGAAGGTTTCAATCGTTCCGAAGGAAAGCTTTCCTTGCTTGGCTTTGGAATTGAGGTTTCCCTTCTTCAACATCCAGGCAAGCTTCGTGGCACTGAAATAAGGATCGAGAAGAAGGCCCGTGGTTTTCTGAACAGCCTTCTCCAAACCCTGTCGCTTTAACTTAGCGCAAAAATCAGCTGTACGACGATCCTGCCAAACGATGGCTCGCCCCACCGGCACGCCCGTTTCCCGATCCCAGAGGCAAGTCGTTTCGCGCTGATTCGTGATGCCTATCGACACAATTGAGCTGGGCGCGACCCCCGAGCTTTCAAAGGCCTGACTCACGGCTTTCTTAACGGAAGCCCAAATCTCCTCGAGGTCATGTTCAACCCAGGCAGGCTGAGGAAAGTGTTGGGGAAACTCTACGTTGGCGCGTCCCATTATATTGAGATCACTGTCAAAAATGAGTGCAGTGCTCCCGGTGGTCCCTTGGTCGATAGCTAGTACATAGTTTTGCATAGGTACTCGATTTTCCGATAGAATGGGGCTAATGCCCTCCACTCGCTCTAAACTTCCGCATAAGCGGCTTAATCTAGATCGCTTCAAAAAGACCTCGCAAGGCCTGATTGAGTTTGCGATTTTAGTGGAACAAGCCGAACCCAAAAATGCCGAGAATATCCTCGCGATGGCTCGCGAGGTGGATCCGGACTTCGTTTTTCAAGCCCTTAGAAAAGTCGTCTACTTCGAAGAGATCGTTCATGTGGATGAAGGGGTTTTGGCTGAAATCCTTGGAAAGGCCTCGCCAAAAATCTTGGCCTTTGCCTTACACGATAGAGACGAAGCGTTCCGCCACCACGTCTTAAGACACTTGAGTTTGAGCGATAGAAAAGCCGTTCTAGAAGAACAGGAAAGAATGGGAACGCGAGTGACCAAACAGTTCATCCTCGGCGCTCAGAAGCACCTACTCAAGATGGGCCGAGAGCTGGAATCTCGCGGAGTCATTACCTTCGAAGCATCCGACGCTCCTCGCCTGAACCCCAAGAAAAAAAGGGCTTAAAGCCTCTTTCCTGTGCTAGCTTTCGCCCCTGTGAATTCCAAGACTAGAAACCTGCTCGAACTGGCCTACCGTGAGTTTCATTCCTGCTACCACCGAACCCTCGACCCCATTTCCTTTGCCCATCAGTATGAAGATAGAAAGGATAAGGAGATCGTAGCCTTTCTGGCTGCGCTTTTGTCTTACGGAAATGTACGGACAATTCTCAATAGCGTAGAAAAAGTGCTGGCCGTACTGGGGCCGCACCCCTACTCAATTTTACGCGAGCAAACCGAATTCCCCTCCCTTAAGGGCTTTCGTCACCGCTTCACCACTGACGAAGATATCCAAATCGTATTTTCTTGGCTGCACACCGCCCTCAATCGGGAGGGCTCCTTGGAGAGTTTTTTCAGCTGCGGGCAGAAAAAGCTGGCTGGCCCGCTGAAGCCTCATCTTTCCTCCTTTGTAAACCGCTTCACTTCGCTGCCCCTCCCACCAGCTCTTCAAAAACGGCGCACGGCTCGGGAGAGAAATTTAAAGTACCTAGTGTCCGACCCCGAACGGGGAAGTGCTTGCAAGCGGCTCAATATGTTTTTGCGCTGGGTAGTGAGAAAGGGTGACTCCATCGATCTTGGCCTGTGGAATTGCTTGGGAGAAGATCAGCTCCTCTTGCCCGTGGATACGCATCTTTTAAAAACCCTTCGCCAACTTCGCTGGACCCGATCCAAGCAAGCCACCTGGAAAGTGGTCGAGGCCGCGACCGAACGCTTAAGAGAATACTCTCCGCGAGATCCCGTACGTTTTGATTTCTCCCTTTGCCATCTCGGCATGAGTGGCGCCTCATTAAGAGACTTTGCGAGAGACTATGCGAAATTGGAATGACGACCCTTTCACCAAGAAAGCTCGGGCGGAGAATTACGAGGCCCGTTCCGTCTACAAGCTAGAGGAAATAGATCGCAGGGAGAAAATTCTGAACGGGGCGAAGCTTATTTTGGATTTGGGTGCCGCGCCCGGCTCTTGGACGCAATACTGTCTGAAAAAACTCCCGCGGGTGCGGATCTTAGCCGTGGATTTGTCTCCCCTTAATGTAAAAGATGCGCGCATTACTTTTCTGCAAAAACCCATCGAAGAAGTAAAATTCGAAGAGGCCCTTGGGGCCGAGCGGCCGGATTTGGTTTTAAGCGACATGGCCCCAAAAACGAGTGGAATTCACGAAAGAGATGTCGCTCTGTCCTTCGAACTAGCGAGCCTTGCATTAAATGTTGCGCTTCAGTGGCTAAAGCCGGGCGGCCACTTTGTCGCAAAACTCTTTATGGGGGATTCCTTCGAGGAATATGATCGCGCTTTGCGCCAGCATTTTAGCGAGGTAAAGCGGCTTCGACCCGAAAGTACCCGTAAGCACAGCCGGGAAATTTTCTTTATTGGGAAGGGTCTAAAAGGTACCCACTTCCTTTTGGGAATCCCAAAAGGAAGTGGGTACCCTTCAGAGTAACAACTGACGCAGCTCTTCCAACATTTTGGCCGTGGCGCCCCATACCAACTCTCCGTCGAGCTCGATCCCAATACTTTTAACTTTTCTCCCCTCAATCGGAACGGTAACCGGCTTCAACCCCTCCTCCAGTAATCTCCTCACCGGGAGAAAGAGCAGCCGATCCACTTCTGTGGGATTCAATGCGAAGGGGTAGGGAAAGGTCATCTCTCCAACCCAGGGATATATCCAGACGTCCCCCAGGGTTTGAATAGGACTCAAGCCCCCCAAAACTCTAATGTGTTCTGACCGCATTCCTATCTCTTCCCAGGTTTCCCGGAGGGCCGTGGCCAATAGGGAAGGGTCTTGCGGTTCATAATAGCCGCCCGGGAAAGACACCTGCCCCTTATGCGTCACCACGTCCATGGTGCGCTTCATTAGAAGGATTTTTTCTTCTTGGGTGTCCGTTTCGACTCCCAATAGGGCAAGTACTGAAGAGAGGGGCTCATGAGGTTGAGGGGGGGCTGTCCCCCCAGGGAGTGGCCTCAATTTCCCTTTTATGCGGGCTTCCCACGGCATTCATTCACTCCTATAATCCCTTTCCACTATGAGACCTGACGATAAACGAAAAGCCAAAGAATGTATCTTCTGCAAGATTATCCAAGGGACCCTGCCGACTCAAAAGGTATTTGAGAATGAGCGCGTCTTTGCTTTCAAGGATATTAGCCCCCAAGCACCCGTTCATGTTTTGATCGTCCCGAAAAAACACATCACCGACATTCTCGACGTACGAATGGAGGACGCGAGTGTGTTTGAAAATCTTTTTCTGGCGGCGCAGCACATCGCCGCTCAACTCGGAATTGCCGGCAGCGGCTTTCGAACGGTGTTCAATAGTGGAGATCACGCTTGCCAAACTATTTATCATCTGCATTTGCACTTGCTCGGTGGTACGCAGATGGGTGGGTCGATGACGGGTTGATACAAAGTTGACGCGGAGGAAATTCCATTTCCGTCCGATCCGAATTGACAGCATTTTTCGAGAAGTTTAATTTGATTCCAGATTCAATCTTTGGGGGACGTGGCGCCTGGTGAAACTCCAGCACTGACCCGCAACGAAACGGTTTAACGAAAATCTTCGTCGTAAATAAGGTGAGCCAAGAGGCTCTATTGGTTTTTTTTCCCTTTGAGGTCGAAACGCCATGCACGTCATAAAAAGAGATGGAACTCGCGAAGAAGTAAAAATCGAAAAAATTCTCCACGCCGTAAATCGCGCGTGCCGAGGAATTCCAAATGTGGAATCGCTTGAGATCGCCAAGCGCACCATCAACGGCCTGCACGATGGAAGCACCACAGAAGAGCTAGACAATTTATCCATCGCCACCGCAGTCATGCTGATGGCGGATGAGCCCAACTACTCCAAAGTCGCAGCCCGTATGCTTTCCGAAAATATTCGCAAGGAAGTCGGACGTGATTCCGCATTCCGCGATTATATTAAGAATGCGGCCGAGCTCGGTGTGCTCGCGGATAATGTCCTTGGCCTTGCTCAACAAGATGTCCAGTCGATTGAATTCGCCATCCGGCATGAGCGCGATGACCTCTTTGAATACTTTGGGTTAAAGACAGTGGTGGACCGCTACCTTTTGCGCCACCCAAAAACTAGAAAGCTCGTAGAACGCCCCCAGTGGATGTTCATGCGCGTAGCCCTAGGACTCTCCAAA
>JAHFAF010000387.1 GCA_023250715.1 Pseudobdellovibrionaceae bacterium
GCTCAAGCGAGTCGCGCCCGCAGCCGGAAAGAAGCATCAATACGCCAAATAGACAGCTGAGTTTTTGCATGGTGGACGCTTTTATCACAAACAGAGGGGGCGGCGGAAGATGCCAAAAATTGACACTAGATTTAGGGGCTCGCTTTTAGGTATAGTCCGCGGTCCTTATGGAAAATGGTTTAAAAGTCCTTCACTTAGATGATGACCCTTTTGAGCTCGAGCGCATGCAGCGCATGCTTGCGGATAATCAGCTTGGGCCACAGTGGAAAGTGGATGGAGTTACTCGAATCAATGATTACCTTCCTCGATTGGAGTCGAACCCTCCCGATATCGCTTTGCTCGATATTCATCTGAATAACCAGGGGGACTCTGGAATTCAATTGGTCGATGAAACGAGAAAACGACACCCGGATGCGGTAATTTTGATGTGCTCCGCGATGGATGACGTGGGAACAATTGCTCACTGTCTTAGTCTCGGTGCGGACGATTTTATTTCGAAAAGATCCGATCGAGCCGAAATTAATCTTCGCATTCACCAGTCGTATCAGTTAGCGCGGTTAAAACGTGGCTTGACCGATCGTACTCAGCCTACAGTAGAACGGGAAAAAAATCGCAGAGAGCCGAAGGTGGCAGGGGCAACCCTTGAAAGGATCGCAAGGCGGGTGCCTAGAATTTTAGAGTCCGCTGTCTCCGCTGTGCACGTAGAAGGGGAATCGGGAACGGGAAAAGAGGTCGTCGCGGATTTCTTCGCGAGTCAACTTCCGGAATCCACGCCATTTGTGAAAGTGAATTGCGGCGCGATTACGCCTTCGCTTCTGGAGAGCGAGCTCTTTGGTCATGTCCGCGGGGCGTTCACCGGAGCTCTGACCGATAAAAAGGGTTTAATCGAGTCAGCGAGCGGTGGCTGGATCTTTCTGGATGAGGTCGCTTCCTTGAGCTCTAGCGCGCAGGTGGCTTTACTCCGAGTTTTGGAAAACCAGGAATTGCGCCGGGTGGGAGCGAGTGCAACCCTGAAGGTCCAAGTGCGTGTCCTCTCGGCGACAAATGAGCCGTTAAAGGAATTGGTGGCGCTAGGCAAATTTAGAAAAGATCTTTGGCAACGTCTTTGCGAAACGGAAATTGAATTACCTCCTCTGCGAGATAGAGCGGAGGAGCTTCCCGTTCTCATCAAGCATTTTTGCCAAGCGATGCCGGGCGGTCCCTACCAAATCACGGAGACCACCATGGAAGTCTTGTCGAACCTTCCCTGGAAAGCAGGTAACGTTCGCGAGCTTCGCAATTGTTTGAGAGCGATGACCGAGCTTCATGTGAATCAAAAGCTCACTCCTCTTTCTATTCCGGAAAGAATCTGGAAGCAGAATGAAGAGGTTATGCCGACTACGGGAACGAGTGAAGAGGAAGTCTCCCCCGAAGTGCCGGTGGGTGGAACTCTACTGCAAATCTCGGTAAGACCTCCCGTGCATTTTGATACCTTGGCCGATCAGCTCCTTTTGGAGCTCATCCGAAAACTGACATCGAACCATGGAAAAACCTCCCTGCGCCGACTGGCGAAGGAAATAGGGATGTCGCGAAGCACGCTTTCGGGACGCCTAAAGATGATGGTTCACAAGAATTTAGTGGAATTGAAAGAGCTCACCCAGCTGGTGGGAATCGTTGAGGAGGCTTCGAGTGACGCATGATTTGGATCCTGATGTGCAGTTGATTACCGGGAAAAACGTGGCGGAAATTCCCTCCGATCAGAGTGTTTTGAAAGTACTCAAAATTCGAACCGACACGCTTTCCCAGCGACGGATTGCTAAGCGCCGACATGATCTGTCCAACGCCGTTCAATCCCTTAAGTTTCTTCACGAGCTGCTTCTCGAGGGGTATCGTTTCAACGATTCCATGGCGGGCGAAAAAATAGAGTATGTGGGCCGAGCCCTTGAGACTCTGCAGAAAGAAGAGGCCTTTGTGAGGAATCTCTTGGATGTCTGATTTATCTGCAGTTCTGATCGATGATGACCCTCTAGTCATCGCCGGGTGGATGCTGAAGGCGAATCAGGTGGGGAAACGAATCCTGGCCGTCCGCTCGTATCAGGAATTTCTAAGTCGGAAAAACGAAGTTACGCACAACACGCCGGTCTTTATCGACTCAGGGCTGGGGAACAACGAGCGGGGAGAGCTCAGGGCTCAAGAGATTAAGGCCGTGGGCTTTGAAAAAGTCTATCTCGTAACAGGATATCCGCCCGAAGAATTTCGCTCGATGCCCTGGTTAGATGGAGTTTTGGGAAAAGCCCCCCCTCCCTGGCTTTTTTGAATTTGCGAGGGCATCAGCCCGAAGCAACCCCGTGGGCCTAGCTCGTGCGATGAGACTGCTTCGGCTTCGCCTCGCAGATTCAGTGTTCCCTGGGCTTGATCTTTTGTTTCGCCATGGCCTTTAGGTAAGCCAAAATATCCTTTACATCTTTTTTAGGATCGGAGGTAGAGAGTGCGGGCATTGTGCTATTGAACCGGAGATTTGTCGGAGAAAGGATCCACTTCTCGAGCCAGGCTTCTTTGTAATATTCGGTGACGCTCACCGGATAATTGAGTTCCACGGATTTTGGAGCGCCATCCCCGTTTACGCTGTGGCATGCAAGGCAATTGCTTCTAAAGGTAAGAAAGCCTCTCACCACTTGAGGAGAGCTCCTGGCTGGAGGCGCTAGGTTAGGGAAACGATCCTTGAACTGCACGAGATCGACGGCAATGACCTGGTAGGGCCAATTGCCCATGCCCTGCTTGCGAAGCTCGGGGTGGGTGATCGTGTCCCAGACCAAATAGAAGGGTGAGAGATCGATGTTCTTTTCATTCTGGGAGAGATTGTCCACTACAAATTTCTGCCCCTCTATCGAGTAAGAAAGATAACTCGGATATTTAAGAAATTCCGCCGCCGGAACGGTGGGTTGGTAGCCGTCTTTACAGGTGAAGAGAAGCTCCTCGGTAGCCTGCCAGTTCTTTCCATAGACTGCGGTTAATAGCTCTGAGAAGGGAATTCCCACGTACTTTTTTTCCTTTTGATCATGAAGCTCAAAAATGGGAAGGGTTTTTGGGGCGACTTTCTTTTGCATCTCTTCCAAGGAAGGAGCCTGCACGGTCACGCCTCTACGTTTAAATGTGAAAGTCTCCCCCATTAGAGGGAGGGTGATTAGGGCCAATACTAGAATGATCTTCAGCATGGGCCTTGTTTAGAGGAAGCCCCCTTCAAAGTCGACACCAGATTGTAATTATTTCACCACGATTGAAACGTAGGATCGATACTGGGAAAGGGTTTCCAGGGATCACGGATGAAAAGGGGAATCTTACATTTTGGGTTCGTGGCACTCCTACTTGGTTGTGATGGGGCTTCCGACACCTTCGAAACACATACGAGCCCCGTTGCTGTCCTTGCGATTACCGATTCTCCTACCTATGACTTCGGCTCCCAATGGGTGGACAGCCGCATCTTGAAAGTGTTCACGGTGACCAATGTCGGTACCACTAAGGCAGCGGGGTTGTCAGGAAGCTTTAGCCTTTCTCTCAATTTCAATTTTGCGGGGGGCGCCTTCCCGGGAGAAGGGGGAGACTGTGCTTTGGACTTGGGGCCCGCGCAGAGTTGTAGGGTGGTGGTCGAATTCCATCCTCGTTACGTGGGAAATATCGAAGAGGTGCTGAAACTTTCCTACTTCGATGGAGTGCACCAGCAGGTGACTGCCGCACCCACATTAAAAGCTAAAGGCACGTGGGACAATCCGGGCAATTCCGATCTTACCCTGGCTTCTTTGGGAAGAATCGTATTTCCCGTCACGCCCTTGGACGACACGGGCCGATCGATTTCTGTACAGTCCGATGGGAAAATTCTCATGGCGGGCTCGCTCATGACGACTTCTGGAAAAGATTTCTACATCCAGCGAATGCTTTCCGACGGTTCTCTCGATTCTACCTTCGGCACATCCGGAAGAAGAGTTCTCGGGCTCGGAGTGGGAAGCCATGAGCTTAAAAGCCTGGCGCTTTCTCCGGAAGGCAAAATTCTTCTCGCGGGCACCTCCTTCCAGAATGGATCCTATGGATTGGCGGTAGTGCGCCTTCTTAATGATGGAAGAGAGGATACGACCTGGGGGGGGACAGGCCGTGTGTGGACGGTGTTGACTGGCTCTAATTTGATTGCGGGCAATGCGCTCTTTCTCGCCGACCGTGGGATCCTTGTCGTGGGGAGTGTCGATAGAGGGGGGCAAAAGGATGTGGCCCTGATTCGATATCTTTCCGACGGAAGTTTGGATGGGACGTTTGGAAACCTAGGAGTGATCACT
>JAHFAF010000388.1 GCA_023250715.1 Pseudobdellovibrionaceae bacterium
GTACGAGAATGTCAGTCAGTTTCTTTATATGCCTGCCACCCCGACTCTCTTTAATTCCGGGACGCGGCATCCCCAGATGAGCTCTTGCTACCTGCTCACCATCGCAGATGACAGCCTAGAGGGAATTTACAAATCCATTACCGATTGCGCCCAGCTTTCGAAATGGTCCGGTGGCCTTGGTGTCGATTGGACTCCAGTTCGAGCCTCGGGTGCCCTAATCCGCGGAACAAACGGCCTGAGTAATGGCATTGTCCCCTTCCTTAAGGTCTTTGATTCTTCCGTTCACGCGGTAAATCAGGGAGGAAAACGAAAGGGTGCCGCCGCCGTTTATCTCGAGCCCTGGCACGCAGATATCGAGGCGTTCCTAGAGCTAAGGAACAACACCGGTTCAGAAGAGCGCAGGACGCATCATTTGAATTTGGCGCTTTGGATTCCCGATCTTTTCATGAGGCGTGTCGAGAACGACGCCAATTGGAGCCTCTTCTCTCCGAGCGATGCGCCGGAACTGCTAAAAACCTTCGGCACGGAATTCGATAATCATTACCAAAGGTATGAAGAAGAAGGAAAAGCTCTGAAGTCCGTCTCCGCGCGCCAGCTCTATTCGCGCATGATGCAGACGCTTGCCGAAACAGGCAATGGCTGGATCTGTTTCAAAGACAAAGCAAACTTGAGATCTTCCCAGACATTAAAGCCTGGCCATGTCGTTAGAAGCTCTAATCTTTGCACCGAAATTCTCGAAGTTGCCTCCCACGAGGAAACCGCAGTCTGTAATTTGGGCAGCGTGAACCTGGGAAATTTCATCACGAAAGATCAGAAGTTCGATTACGAAAAATTGCGGGAAGTCGTCGATAAAGCCGTGACCTTTCTGGACAGAGTCATCGACATCAATTTTTATCCGACAAAAGAAGCCCGTAACTCCAATCAACAATGGCGGCCCATCGGGTTGGGGCTCATGGGGATGCAAGATGCCCTCTTCAAGCTCCGCCTTCCTTTTGATTCCGCAGAAGCGCGCACTACTTCCGCCAGGATTTCGGAAACAATTTACTACCAAGCCACCCTCACGAGCATGCGGCTCGCAAAGGAAAATGGGCCATTCCCCAATTTCAAAGATTCGCGCTACGCCGATGGAAAGTTGCAAGTACAGCTCGCACGCGAACACCAGGCGCATTTACCCGAGCTGCACTTTGATTGGGACGATCTCGCTTGGCAGGTGAAACAAAACGGCTTGCGTAATAGTTTGCTCATTGCGATAGCGCCGACCGCGACAATCGCTTCCATCTCCGGATGCTACGAGAGCATCGAGCCACAGATTTCGAATTTCTTTAAGCGCGAGACGCTGAGCGGGGAATTCTTAACCGTGAACCGCTATCTCATTCAAGACCTGAAACGGCTCAATCTTTGGAATGCATCGATAAGGACCAAAATCATTGAGGCGGAAGGCTCTATCCAGGAGGTCGAGGGCATTCCGCAGGAATTGAAAGATCTTTACAAAACGGTATGGGAGATTTCCCAGAAGACCCTAATCGAGCTTGCCGCCGATAGGAGTGCTTTTATCTGCCAGTCGCAATCACTGAATCTCTTTTTGGAAAACCCCACGCTGGGGAAATTGTCTTCGATGTACATGTATGCATGGAAACAGGGGATCAAGACTACTTACTACCTGAGATCCCGCGCGAAGACGTCCATCAAAAAGACGACGGTCGAAGCCGAAGCAGTTAGCGCCCCCGTCACTCCGGAAGAGGCGATAGCCTGTTCTTTGGAGAATCCGGAGTCCTGCGAGGCCTGTCAGTAATTAAATTTTTGGGGTGAACACCTTGGGGAGAATCTTATGATATTGAATCCGGAATTGGACCTTACGCTCAGGCCCATGAAGTATCCCCAGTTTTTCCAACTTTACAAAGACTCGATCAAAAACATCTGGACAACGGACGAGCTTGATTTTTCCGTCGACTACGAACACATCCGCGACAAGCTGGACCCGAAAGAAGCACATCTCATCAAACGCCTGGTGGCATTCTTCGCAACGGCCGATAACCTCGTCGCACACAATTTGGTTTTAAATTTTTACAAGCACGTAAATAGCCCAGAGTACCGAATGTTCCTGGGTAAGCAGCTATTCGATGAGATGCTGCACGTGGAAACGTACTTACTTCTGGTCGACAACTACCTTCCCGATCTGGCTGAGAGAGTGGAAGCCTTCGACGCCTATCGAACTATCCCGTCGGTGAAACTAAAAGCCGACTTTTGCTTCAAGTACATGGACTCGATCGATAAGATAGACAAGCTCGACAACGATACCAAACGCCGGCTCTTCATTGAGAACCTCATTTGCTTCGCCGCCTGTGTCGAGGGACTCTTCTTTTTCGGTTCTTTTGCTTACGTCTATTTCTTACGCAACAAAGGGCTGTTGCCCGGACTCGCCACCGCAACTAACTGGGTATTTCGCGACGAAACAATGCACATTGAGGCGGCGATGGTGGCGATATCCGCCATCCGCAGCGAATACCCCCATCTCTTCGATGCGAAACTAGAGACAAGAGTGGAAGAGATGCTCGAAGAGGCCATCCAGGTGGAGATGGCGTTCTGCGAAGACGTGCTCCTTCAAGGCATCAGCGGATTATCGACGAAGATGATGAAGGAATACCTCCAATATTGCGCCGATCAGAGATTCGTCCAGCTCGGCTATAATAAACGCTACCATGCTCGAAACCCATTCCCCTTCATGGTCCTCCAGGACGTTCAACCGCTCACGAACTTCTTCGAAAAGCGCGTTACCGAATACCAAAAAGGATTTGGGGCAACACGTGGAGCCGTCGTTTTCGACGAAACTTTCTAAAAACCCTGCCAATTCCGATGCTAAAATTTAGCATGGTTGCAGACGCCTTCCTTGAGGAAGCAGTCTTTACGACAGTTGTTCCCAGGAATAACTACGACAGCGCTTTGGAGCTGGCACATTTATGGTTGGGGCGAAGGCAAGAATTTGGACCTTTCGTTTCGGTGCGAATCTCTCATAAAATGCTTCGAGAAGAGTAAATTCTATTTTCTTTTTTGGCTGCGTTGAGAAAATCTGAATTGCATTCAGATGTTTTTGAGTATCCTCGACGAAGGAAATTCGACTTCCACGCAGCGTTCGGTAGAAATGAATTCGTCGAACCATTTCCGACTCACCTGCAAACGATCGCTTTGCCAAGAACTCCTGGAGGAACAGGGTCTCAAGCTGGGAGAAGAAAGCGGTCGCGGGGGTGTGGCATGCCAAAATTTAAACCATGTTAATTTAAGACAATCAATGCTCAAAATTAGCATGGTTTCCAGATTTAGAGTAAGCGTCGTCCTACTTGAGTACCGCGGCCGCCAGACATCCCTGGACCAACCTCCAACCCGCTCGTAGAATAAGGGAGCGATGAGAGCCCTCACCTTGATTACTCTGACCACATTTCTTCTTGCCGTTGAAGCCAATTCATTCGTGTGTAAGGAAGTCACGGCTCAAGTGGACGAACGCAAAAGCATTGAGGAAGACGTTTTTCAAGAAAGCAGAACGAAAAAAAGTTGCGGGGGTTGCCACATTGGATCTTTTCTCAATTTGAGTTCTTCTCGGACCCTGTTCTGGGATCAAGGGGGTTCGAAGGGGTTTAAGATCGATACGGTAAGCCAACAACAAACCATTCGGGCCGTACTAAAATATTTAAATGCAGAGGGATGGAAAAAGAAGCACCAACCCAACGGACGTGTCAAAGAAGAGGACGCAGACGCCGTAAGGGCCGAGCTCACTGATTGGATTGGGACACTAGAAAGTGCGGGCCCGTAATTTTCCTCAACTCGCAAGCAGGGCGAAGCTCACAATCGCTAAGATTAACGCATAAAATCCGTGTCTGGAAAACAACGAACACCTCTCATTTCGGTTGTATTCATTTTGTTCGAATGACGATCTTATCGCCAGTGAGAGAACTGTCGCGAATGCGGCGACGTTTAAGGTGAAATAAATCGGGAGAGGGGAATCGGGGTAGTGGACTCCAATCCACCAAAGACAAATTTCTTCTCCTCCATTGAGAGGGAAAGACCCGTTTCAAGCACCTTGTGAATGACTTCTGACACGGGCACGGCCTCGGAAACGATTTCGCTCCTATTTCCTGTACCGAACCGAACAGCTAGGTGGGTGCCGTACGATGCGCGGAGTTCATCCGTTCCGATGGCCTCTAGATTTTCCGTAGGGCTATTTCTTACAATGCGAGATCCATGATCCCCATGGATGATAATGGTGGTCCTCTCCCAAAGTTTAAGTCGACGAAGATCCGAGAACAGG
>JAHFAF010000389.1 GCA_023250715.1 Pseudobdellovibrionaceae bacterium
CGACAAAGTCTCAGCCAAATTAAAGCGCACTTCTGCGGCGTGCGGATTTTCTGGAAAAAAAGTCAGGTATTCTCGATAAAGGATTCGGGCCATCTTATAATACGACTCATTGCGGATAACCTGCGCTTCTCGATGCACTTGCAGAGCGTTTCCGCGAATTGAGGCCTCCCAAGTCGATTGAATTTCATTTAGAAGCTGAGCATTTGCGAAGTTCTCTTTTTTCCACGAAGTATCCCCCAAATACCGACGAGCTGCGGAAACAAGGCGGGACAGAGCGTGTTTTTTCTGATCCATTCGATTGTAGGCTTGAACAATGGAGAGTTCATACATGGGATTATTCGCGTGAACCGTATTTCTGCTTAACAACTCTTCCCAAATGGAAATGGCCTTTTCATACTCGCCGCGCTCCAATGTCCGAAGCGCCACGGACTCGACTCCCGGGCGGTAATAGTCGTCGCCTAGAGATTCGAAGAAGTGGACGGCCTCCTCCTGACCATTCAAATCAACGAAGGGATAAACAATGTCCTTTGCCACTTCCGACCGAATGCGCAGTTGTATTCCGTTGGGTGAGCCTTCCTCGACTTGGATAGCCTGCTTAAACAACCGCAAAGCTTCATCGACCGAACCTGAGTTGTAGCGGCACCACCCTTTTTTATAGAGAGCGTAGGGGAAGGTCGCGGGATCATGCGACTCGATGACCTTATCGTACTCGGCTGCAGCCAGCTTCATTTTATTATCATTAAAGAAACGATCTCCCATCTGGAGATTGGCGTCGATTGCGTAACGAGATTGCGCATATTTTTGGGAGAGCTCTTTGAAATAGGCCGTTCCGGACTTGATATCGCCGTTATCGAAGGAGATCTCCCCCAGGAAATGAAGAAACTCGTCACGATGGGGATGTTGTGGATATTTTTTCACCAAATGGGCGAAAAGCAAGCGCGCCTTCTGTGCCCACTGTTGAGCTCGGCTGGGCCCCTGATCCGCGGCAAGAGCTCCGTGATATTCCTCCAGGTAAAGGCGGGCGAGCCGCTCCTTCATTTCAGTCCGATCCCCTTTTCCTCGACGGAGGAGAATTTCCAAATTTCGAATCAACACCCCCCTACGCCCCTCCAGAAATTTTACCCGGGCAGAGGAAATATCGGGGGATTCATTGAGGTCATGGTAGGTAAGTGTGCTTTTCCGGTGAATTTTCGCTTTCCCCTTGAGGGAAAAACCGAACGAGCGAGTGCTTTTTGGAGTGGCATGCAAACACGTACAGACAACAAGGATCACAAAGGGAAACCGCAGAAGTGCTTTACCGTATCGTTGCATGAACCTCCGGCGGGACAAAAAGGTAGGCGCAGGCCTCTTCAATCTTTTTGGGCTGTCCCACCGCGATGAACGCCGGCGATCTTTCGAGGCCGACAACAAATTGTTTTGATCGGCCGTCACTGACAAGATCCGAGAAGAAAAATATTTTCAAACCGGATGCATCGGCGCTCGGGATTTTCAGTACACCTCTGCGACCATCTTTGAGGATCAATTTGGTTTGGGAAATTGCCAACCGAACAGAATCGTACCGACCGGCGGGGATTACGATATCGGATAAAAGGTGAGAGATCTCGGATTGAAGCTCGGTCAGATCCAGAGGCCGAGGTGAGGAGAAAGTTAGGGCTATAGTGCGGCCCGAACCCTTCCGCAATTCAATTCGCGCCACAAACGCCGTCGCCTCGGCGATGAACTCTTCGCCCTTTCCTTGCTCGAAATGTTCAAGTGTTGCCCAATCCTGAAACCCTTCCGGTGAATTATCGGCGCAGCTTACCTCGGGAGGAACGCTCGTCGGAGAGGGGGTCAGAGTCGGTTCTGGACTCGAGACAGGTTCATTCGTCGGCGCGGGAGTCGGATTCGCGGTCGGCTCCGCGCTCGGCCTAGGACTCGTAACAGGTTCATCCGTTGGCGCGGGAGTCGGATTCGCGGTCGGCTCCGCGCTCGGCCCAGGACTCGAAACAGGTTCATCCGTTGGCGCAGGAGTCGGATTCGCGGTCGGCTCCGCGCTCGGCCCAGGACTCGAAACAGGTTCATCCGTTGGCGCAGGAGTCGGATTCGAAGTCGGATTGGCACTCGGAGCCGGAGTCCCTGTCGGCGATGGCTGGGAAGACGGTGAAGATTGAGGATTCTGATCCGGGGCCTCGTTAACATTCGCCCCCGACGGGATCTGATTTCCGGGCAAGTGGTCCTTACCCCCCGCCCCGTCATTATTTGCATCGCCCAAATTCGATGTAAGCTCGGAATCCAACTGAGCCTTCCATCCCAATTGGTCCACATCGCATGCAGTTAAGAGCAAGAGATGGGCAAATGAAATTAAAAGGAATAGCGAAGCTCGTGGAGAGGTCATAGGTAATCACATAGTTTGGAAAGACGGACAGCGGCAGATTACTTTGGTGCAATGGGTGCGCCAGGTATTCCCGCAGGAGAGACGATGAAAAATGACTAACCTTTGGACACAAAGATGTACCGTGACTATCTAAACTTACGGACTTCTTGCAAAAGAGGTGTCCATTTCCTTTTCACTGGCGCTCTCGAATCTGGAAAATGCCGCCCTCTGCTATAAATTCAGATAGTTTTGCTTTGCCTCGATCGAATCTCCGAGTAAAGGGAGCTACTGGAGGTCGAATGACCCCTGTATTTTTTTCCTACCCACTTCCCATCTCAGCCCAAACGGCCTGGCCTTCTAGTTGCACTAACAAATAGACAAGTGAGGAGAGCAAGGACTCCTTAAACGCAAGGGGAGGAACCATGAAACGATACCGACTTTCAATTGCTATCATTACGTTAGCCTTGGCGAATCTGGCCGGAGCGGCACCTCTTCTCTTCCTCAAGGGCGATAGACTCTACTCTCTCACCAGTGATCTCGAGCCGGTGTACATCACCAGCCAGGTCACTCGGGTGGTTCCGACGGCCGGGCTCTTCCTTAAGGAAGACCGTCTTTATCATCTGAACAGTGATGGAAGTTATGAGTACGTCACCCAACAGGTGAGTGAAGTTTGCGACGATGCCCGATTCCTCATCAAGCAATCCAAGCTCTATGTGATCGATACGGACCTTTCACCGGTCTATATCACCTCGGGCGTGACTAGCTGCCGATCGCGATAAGATTTGCCCCCCGGTTGGAACATTTTTAACCGGGGGGGGATTGTTCCCACCTCTCTGGATATGGTACATCGCGTCTATATGAAGGCAAACGTGATACCATTTCTTTTGGCGGCCCTAATTCTCACAGGGTCGGTACTGGCTCAGCCCGAAGAACCCAACTTCGAAACTCGAGAAGAAAGTGTACTTGCTCCGGGCGCGACTCGGTTCATTGGCTGTTATAAGGATGCCTTTGATTGCAGAGTGCAGTTCCGAAACGGCTACTACTGCAGTTCTTGGTGGCTCGGCCAGGACTGGGAATGCTTGCACCTCGAAAAATCTCGCCCCTACGCCTGTTATTGCCACTAGAGCTCCTCGGCTGCTAGCCTTAGAGACCTATGTACCGACTACTTCTCTTCTTCGACGGGGCCATCTTTGGTGTAATCGGAATGATGTTCTTAGGTGCTACGGGCAGATGGGCCCAAACGGTGGGGATTTCGCTCACTAACCCCAGAGCGCTAACGGACATCAAAGCCACCTACGGTGGCATGGATCTCATGCTGGGAATTTTCTTTTTCCTCTGTGCGGGCCGAGAAAACTGGCAGCAGGCGGGATTCGCCTGTTCGACCTTGGTGCTCCTAGGCCTATTTGCTTCGCGCGCATTGGGAATCGTGATGCATGGTACGGATAAGCTAATGATTCAACTTCTTATCGCGGAATTCATTTTAGTCGTCGCAAACGGCGTGGCACTTTACAAACTTGCAGTAATCTAATGCCATTCCTGAAAGAGCTACCCCCCTTGGAAACGGAACGACTCTGGCTCAGGCACATGGTTCCGTCGGATATCGAGTATGTAAGGCAAATGCTTGCCGATCCCAGAATGACAAAATACGTGATCATGGGTCCAATGACCTGGACCGCGGAGACCTGGCTTGCGAGAACTTTTGAAAGACGGGAAAAAGATGGGCTTACTTTTCTCGCGGTGGAACTAAAACCTTCGCACACTTTTATCGCCCAAATCGGGCTGCTGCTCCAAGAAGTGGAAGGACGCAAAGAGGTAGAAGTGGGGTACCATCTCTTCCCGCAATATTGGGGGAAGGGTTACGCGACCGAGGCCGCGAAGACCTGCATGGAATGGGCATTTGAAGAACTCAACGTGCCGCGAGTAATCTCTCTCATCAACCCGGATAAC
>JAHFAF010000067.1:0-1306 GCA_023250715.1 Pseudobdellovibrionaceae bacterium
TCGTACTTTCCTTTAGCGTGTATCGAAGCAAGCATTCTCGTTATCAGCAGTCGCCCTGTAGGTGTCAGCTTAGACCAAATTTCGTTTGCTCCGGGAAACTCGACCACCATACGGGAATCTGATTCGCCAACGACAATTTGCCCTGGTCGACGAGTCCGACTGAACTGAGCGTAGTAACGGTGAGCATCCCCAGCAGACGATTGGAGATTCGATGTCTCTTGTCCTGCAAGAAACTTCACGCTCCCCACCCAACTACCAATAAATCTTTCTTCCTCAGGAGAGAGTTTAGCCACACCGTCGACCATCAGTGGAGCGAAGGGTTTTTCTAACTGGATGGAGCCTGGAAACAGACTCAAGAGCCGTTCAACTTTTCTGCAAAGGTTCCCCTGTGCCTGAAAAGCACAAACGATGGCTACAAAAGTAACTACATTTAAAATCCCGAAGGACATGGCCCCCCTAGTATTAAGACCTAGTAGATCGAAAAGGATCACGCCCCGATTCTAACGAGGGCGATCCGACGGGTATCGAGTTGTCGTATCTCGTAGTAGGGGGAGAATCATGAAAGTGATCTTGTCAGGGAGTCTTGTGCGGGTTTTTGTATTCTTTCTAATGATCCTCAGCCAGACAGGTTATGCTGACCGGAAATTACCCCGGCGTCCGGGTGTCATTTTGGACGACACAGAAAACCATGCGAGAGTGACTATGACCTGTGACGGATGCGGCGTATTGGATGCAAAGGGCAACTCGAAGGAGGAAATATTATTCTCAATAAAAATTGAAAAGGAATTGACTCTCGAGCTGATTGAGCACCGGGTAGATTGGAATACTATGGAAATGGAGTTGCTCAAAGAGGGCCGCACGGCGCACGAAATCGAATTGCTTCTAGAGACTTTGTGCTATAGCTGGAAAGTGGAGTGGAAGAATGAGAATCAGGATAATTCTGCTATTTGGAAGGTTATGAAAGCCGCCATCCGAATAGCTAAGCGCCGATACAAAGACGAGACCCTTAGAAAAGAGGATCAGGATCGCGTCACGAATATTCTCAAAAAAAAGGAAGAGGCTGACCGGAGAAGGTTTGAAGGACACTTTAATCGCCCCAGAAGCGTACCGCCCCCAACAAATCATGAGAAATGATGAAGCTCGAGAAAGCCAATGTCTCACTGGTAGCATATTCTTTACCTTGAATTTTGTAGGTTAGACACGCAAAACACAAGGTATGCACGCTAGGACACAAGCGGGCTAGGAAGTGGACCTCGAATTGAAGTACAAAGGAAAACTAATACCCATTGAGTTTAAAATTCCCCCC
>JAHFAF010000067.1:1316-15313 GCA_023250715.1 Pseudobdellovibrionaceae bacterium
CCCCCCTCCTCAGTACGATCCTTGGAAAGAGCCCTTGTGGATTTGCGAGCGGCGACCGGCTTCGTGGTGACCACGGGCCATGAAACATACCAGGCTTCAAGGAAGATCACCGTTCTGCCTCTGAAGGAGTTAATTGAAAGACTCACAACCCTTCGGGATAACGATTCATTGTCACTTTCAGACTAGATGTTTACAACGACATGGCAAATTCTTTGTGCCCGCTGCAGGCAATAGCTTGAATAGACACCGATAGCGAATGATCCAGTGGGCATCCAATTATCGTATCTAGTGTAGGGAGCATCATGAAAACACGATTCTATTTATTGCTGTGGGCACTCTACACAGCTCAGTCGGGACTGGCTTGCATCGATTTCGGAGTGGTAGTGAAATCAGGGGGCCGTTTTGATTCACTGGGTGTTAAGACAACAGGCCGGACAATTTCATTTCAGGGAGAGGATGGCACCTCCTATTCATTCGATTACAAAGTTAACAGCTACAAGGGCAATAAAATGAAGGGCTCCTGGTGCTTTACCATTAGAAAGGAAGGCACCCTCCGCAATGGCTGCACCGATGAGGCGCAAGCTATGAATTCGTTGAAGGCGGCAGGTTTTCTCGTGGAAGGCGCCGCGATGCCGGAAATCGCCGTACGGAACAAAGAAGGGGCTATTACCTCCATCGTTCGACTACAAGATGAGCCGAATACGCTCGCAGGAACGAAGGTCAAAGGAAGTTTCTTGTTCTTAGTTAAAGCATCCTCTGAAGGGTCGGCGATCCGTTACTCGAATACCAGACTCCGATTTGCTTATACTCCTGTCTTGCTCCCTCCCTCAGTTGAAACCAATAACTTGGATAAACTTGAAGCGGAGCTTCGCCATGCCGGGTTAGGTGGGTTTGATTCCCTGGAAAAGGTCCGAGACTACAGCATCACTCACAATATATACGCAGACCTCGTTGAAGATCCCACATGGCAGGAAATTAACAGCGGTTTTGCGGATACTTTCAAAATCCGCGGAACTCTTCGTCACGAAAAAAAGGAATTCCCCTTTGCTCCAGTCCCCCGGGCTCTTGCAACAACGGGAACGGGCGAAGTCGATATTTCTAAAGGGCACTTTCGAGGGGAAAAAGGTGCCGGCGGATGTACTACGTCGGTGAAGAAAGTTGGAGACGTTAACGAAACCAAAAATACTGGCGTGCACGCCGAAGCAGGAAAAGGCGCTCGGTAGAGAATCGAAAAAGTTACGTTGCGCATCCTAATCACACTAGTCCTCAGTTGGGCAACACTTTGCTATCCTCCTAATCCTATCTTTTTTCCGAGGCGGCTCTCTTTCCCACTTCAATATAACCCCCGGGTATTACTCCAGGTGACGTGAATCGTATGGCCAAATGGCCTGCTGCGAAGAATTGTGCTTCTTTAGATTTCCCGATCCCGAATTTCCCTCAGAGTCTTTTCCTTAGTGAGGACCGAGAGAATACACCCGTGAATTCCAGGAGAGGCATCTATGATAAGACATTGCACAATTCTTTTTCTTTTCCTTTCAGTTGCTTGCAGCCAACAGAGTAGCAAGAGCGATTCAGGCTCGGAAAACTGTACCCGTATGGCCACAAGCGAGCTTCCCGACCAAAAGGTCTGCTTTCAAAACGTACATGGGCTCGCCGTCGTTGAAGAAGACATTATTCTTGGAAAGGTTTCCGAGCTCAAGAAAAGGATCTCCGGTAGAAATGCGATTGCACGAGCGGAGGGAAGCATTCATCGGTGGCCTAATGGAAATATCCCGTACCGGACCGCCACGGCGGACACGGTCTATTCGGATGGAGCCATCGACTACTTTTATGAGCCTCCCGCCAACTATAACCTTATCGTTAACGGCCTCTCCCACCACACCACGCGAACGGCGGTGCGTTTTTATCCGCAGACCTTTGAACCCGATTACGTAACCTTCGTTCACTTGCCGGATGATCTCACCGATGAGTACGGAAATCCCGTCGATATGAAAAGCGAATGCAGCTCCGAAGTTGGAATGCAGGGTGGAGAGCAGGTCATTCTTTTAGGCTCTAGATGTACTACCGGTAACATCATTCATGAAATTGGCCACACAGAGGGGCTTTATCATGAGCAATCCCGTGAAGATCGGAACAACTTTATAACCACTCACCCGGAAAATATCAGGGATGGATTTCTCTCTGAATTCGAGCAGAGAATATTCCATGCACAGGACTTAAACCCCTACGATCTTTTATCCATCATGCATTATGGCCCCTTTGCCTTCGCGAAAATCAAGAACGCGAGCGCCTCTAGTGACGAGGGGCGCTTCCTAGGCCCCTCAATCACATTGACGGACGGAAGTTACAGGAATGCGGATGGAAGCTACAAGTTTGGTCAAAGAATAGGGCTGAGTACCGGGGATATTGCGGCCATCAATCTTCTTTATTCTTCCGCCTTCCTAGAAGCGCCGGATCAGCTCTCGGTCAACGACGTAACAGCATTGGAGGCAACCCTAGCTTTCTCCGACAATAGCGACAATGAATTTGGCTTTCGTATTGAAATTGCAGGCCCCATTGAAAGCCCTGCGCCCCTAACCCCCACCTATAATCCCTTAGGTTTTCTCCCCGGAAATCCGGGAGTGGGCAGGACACAATATCGAGTTAGTCAATTGCAGCCCAATTCTCTGTATTACCTTCGAGCCTATGCTGACCGCGGGATTCTCTCTGCTCGATCGCCCGCCATTTCCGTACGCACCCTGCCACTCGCTATCCCGCTGCCACAGTTATCTTCACTTTCAATAAGTACGGACGCCCTTATTGAAGGCGCCACGGGGACTGGGACAATCACACTTACATCCCCCGCACTCCCAGAGGGAATCACAGTCACGCTTTTCTCAAGCGACCCCCATGCCGCTATCTTGCCCGCAACGATTTGGATACCTCCTCAATCCCTGTCCACGACATTTTCTTTCACTGCGGGGACTGTTTCAGTGAGCCCCTCGGGAATCACCCTTTCGGCCACCTTGGGTGGAATCACTCGAAGCGCGTCGCTGACAATTAGCCGCGCGAGAGTGGGTGAGGGTAGCGTTTTGCCGAAGAGAAGTAAGACCGGATATTTGCGCGGCATTCAATACACGATGCCCGCGACGGGAAGAATTCAGGATCTTTCCATTTACCATCTTGCGGCCACTCGAGGGAAATTAGTGGTGGGAGTCTACGCGGATAATGGAAACTCCACTTCAGCTCCTTCTACCCTTCTCGCTCAAAGTGCTGGGACCCCAGTTTCTCGAACGGAAGGATGGCAAACCATTCCCCTTAAGACGCCTACTATCCCCTTGGAAGCGGGAACGAAAATCTGGCTGGTCTTCCAATACTCGGTTAATCCAGGCACAGCTTATAACACGGGCACCGGCAATGAAGGTGTTTACAAGAGCCGTACTTACAGCGCTACACTTCCCTCTAGATTTGGAACTCCGAAAGGGCGATTCCGTGGAAGTTGGTCCTTTTATGGTAACCTTGCACTCTAAGGAGACACCACTAATGAAGACTTCGTGGATCTTAATTCTCAGCTTCACCATTACTACGGCACTCTCGGGGAATGAAGGCATCGATGAATTGCGAAACCCTGCGAATAAGTGCGATGCTGCGTCGAAGCTCTTTTCCCCCAACTCCAGAAAAGCCAAATTACTCTCAAGGTCCATCGAACTTCTTCACGACAGGCAACGCCTACTAGCCTTGCCCAAGGAAAAACATAAACTTTTCTTGGATTGCGAACGCGGGCATTTTGAGTGTCTGCGCGCCTGCGAGCCCCTTTCTGAGGCGGATCGAATCTCGGATTGTTGCGCTACCTGCTCCCTCTCGATTCTTCCGGGGTGCATCACGATTGTCGATGCCAGCGCGCCGTGAATTGTGATGAAAGGCACATAATCTTCACAATTCCATTTGATCCAGAATACGGCTCAAAATCGTATATATCAGTAGACCCCTCCGGGGGTTTAAGGACAGGTATGGAAACAAGCAGAACCGTCGAAGTTTTGTCAGAAAATCGAACGGCCTTTTTAGAAGCCGTTCGCACAACGACTCTGGACTATTGGATAGTCCGCGCCCCCTCGGTCAAGGCAAGAGAAACCGCCGCGGGTTGGGTTGACAGGTGTCTAATCGTATTTTTAAGGGCTCGCCTTTTTGTTCGAAGAGTCTCGTTCAATTCCCTTTAACGGCGTCCTGAAAACCCCTACCTTCGACCTTCGACTGAATCGATTTAAGAAGCTTCGGATACTACCCGATAAGGGATCGAAGGAGTCTGACATGAGCGCTAAGCCTCTTTTCAATGACGAAGGCCAAGGTTACATCCCAGACGTATATGAGAACTTGAGACGGATTGCGGATAAGTACCTTCGGGGCGCTCAAGGCAATCATACGCTTCAACCTACGGCGCTCGTGAATGAGGCATTACTTACCTTCGCGGGAAAAACGGAAAATGATTGGGAAAGCAGAGCCCATTTTCAAGCTTGCGCCGCGCGTATGATGCGCTGGATTTTACTCGACTACGCAAAGGCAAAAAAACGAGAAAAAAGAGGCGGGGGCGACATTCGTGTCACCTACAACGAAAATCTAGCGGGAGGGGAATCCGAGCTCGATGTTATCCAACTAGATGAAGCGATAAAGAAGCTCGCGCTCGAAAGTGATCGCCTCGCCAAAGTAGTAGAACTTAGATTCTTTGGAGGGATGAGTGTCGAGGAGGTGGCGGAAGCGATGAAAATTTCGACCGGAACGGTGAAAAGGGATTGGAAACTCGCTCAAGCTTGGCTCCATCGAGAATTCGACGATTCAACTAACAAACCGAAATGAGATTAGCCCTCTTGATTCTCGCATTTCTATTGAGCTTATTTTCCTATCGGCATGCCTTCGGTAAAGAGATCTCCATCGAGTGGAAGGAGACCCCCCTGGCGGCTCGCTATGAGCTTCAGATAAAGAACGAACGGGGCGTTGTCTTCGATCAGAGCTTCAGCTCCAAGGATTTTAGCTGGCGCGGAAATCTTCCCGCGGGAAGCTATACCTACCGGCTCCGAACCTATGACTCCAAAGGCAGAGCGGGATCTTGGAGCGATCCTCTCGCATTTTCGGTCGCCCTGCCCCCCCCTACGCCTATTACTCCCGCTGCGGGCACCACCGTAATTCTGGAATCGAGCGGAGCCATCTTCTTTAAGTGGAATCCGGGAGGCGAGACAAAGAAATTCCTTTTGATCGTAAATGGGCCGGCGAAACAGGTTCGCTTGGGTGTTGCGGGTACGCAGGCCGAAGTTCCTAATTTTTCTTCGGGTGAGTACAGCTGGCAAGTTGAACCAGTGGGGGAAACAGGAACTCCCGCTAAAGCGAGCCCCCTCATTCGATTTAGAGTGGAAGCCTCGAGAAAATTGGCGAGTGAAAGTCCCCGCGCCATAGTCGCCGCCGTCCCTGGAGCAGCGCCACTGATGTTCAGCATAAATGGTGGGCTTCTTTTTGGAGCCGACTACATTCTTCCCGCCATTTCTCTTCAGAAGGGAATCGGGCGCGTCGGTGCTTTGGGGCTTCAAGGTTCTTTTTCCAGCGATGAGCCCGCCGCAAATGCTTCAGTATCCGTTCTTGGGGCGCTCTTCACGTACACCTCCTTTCTGTATGCAGAACGTTTCTCCGGCCCCTTTATGGAGGTTGGACTCGGACCCTATTTTTTCGGGGCCGCAAATGGAGCCTCTAGTGAGTCGTTCAAACTCTCCCTGGCGGGAAAGGCCTCGGCGGGATGGCAATTACGCCTATTCGATTCGGGCTTGAGCGTAAGCGCGAGTATTGGGATGCAGTATATCGACACTCCGAAAATAACCCTTGCAAGCCCCCGCTTACGCGGCCTTCTTCCCCTGTTTTCTATTCTCGTAGGATATTCTTTCTAGCAGCACCCTCACGGAACAGCGCGCGGCGTGTACGTGCTACTCGTACTATTCAACCCAAGCTGTCCAGAGCTGTTCGCCCCCCAACAATAGGGCATGCCGTTTCCATCGATCATGCAGGTGGAATTCCCTCCAGCAGAGATGGAATATATCGACGGTACCGTGAAAGTCGTGGCGTCCGCAGCCAGTACGGAAACAGGGGAGGTTTCATAACTGGCCGTACGATTATTTCCATTCTGTCCGCTTGTGTTTGACCCCCAGCACTTCAGGCCTACTACTGTTCCCTGTGCAACCGAGGTACAGGTATGGCGGTCGCCCGCATCAATAAGGCCCGTGCTCACCAAAGAGGGGATACTGACAGGAATAGAAGAGCTCAAGGAGCTCCCACGCCCAAGGTAGTTTCCGTAGCCCCAACACTTAACTTCCCCGGCACTAGTGACCGCACAGGAGTGATATCTCCCCACCGCGAGGGCCGTGATACCGGTGAGCCCATTTACGGTCAGAGGAATATTCGAAGAAGTTGTCGTGCCATCGCCAAGCTCGCCGTAGACATTGTATCCCCAACATTTTACCGTTCCATCCGTACCGAGCGCGCAGGAGTGATAAAGCGAGGTTGCGACGCTCGAGACCCCGCTAGGAATGACGGTCTGAGCCGTCCCATACAAGGCATCGGGTAACCCCGTCCCGATCTGCCCCTTATCATTATTTCCCCAGCAGGCGAGTGCCCCCGTAATGGTGCCAGTGTCATAAATAGCGCAAGCGTGGGTATCTCCCACGTCCAATTTCGAAATATAGGCATCGGCCGGAAGCCCGGTCACTTGCGTAGTTGTCGTCGTGGTGTCCACATTATCACCGGAGGTACCTAAACCCAGCTGCCCGTAAGTGTTTTTGCCCCAGCAATAGGCGTCGCCTGAATAAAGACCGCAGGAAAATTCGTTCCCCGACTGTACCGAGGATAGACTTCTCGCAAGCGTAGCTTGGCGAGTCGAAAAGGAAGTCGTGGTAGACGGTGCAATGGCAAGGGCTCCTGAGTTTTTTCCCCAACATTGAAGAACGCCTGCCCAGACCGCACAATTGTGATTGCTCCCCGGGGAAATGGAAGTAACAAGTTTTCTGAATTGAATGCTTTGGGAGCCCGTGGTCAGTCCCGTGGAACTTCCTGAAATACTCTTCCCCGTTTGAACAGTAGTCCCCTTAATGTAACCCTTAGCGCTACTGGCGCCCGGCGCGACAGAAATCATGTTCGAGGGTGCCGCGCTCGTGCAAATGCTATCGGAGAAAAAAGAGACCCCAGTGGCCGAGGTGGTAAGAGTGATCGAAAGGCCCAACGACGGTGCCACCGTGGTGTTATTCAACGAATCTTTCAAAAATAGTGTGTACGATTGGCAAGTCGCCGTATATGGCGCCGAGGTCCCACTCAGCGTAATCTTGGTGGGTGGACCCACAATCATCGCAACTGTACGGCTTACTGGATTCAGCACGCCGGTTTTGGGCGTAAGAGTGATGGGATTGGATCCCACGACAGTACTGCGGAAATAGATCGTCGCCTGGCCTGAAACAAGGGGAGCCTCCGTAATGATATTACCCGTCCCACAGGGAGTGCCACTATGAAAAATCCCATTTCCCGTATTTGCAAGTGTTACCGTAATTGGCACCGCCGGTAGCGCGCGATTACCATCTTGGTCCGCCGAGAAAATGGTCACGGGGTTACAAACTCCCACGGCAAGGGTGGCAATATCGTTCTGAATAGCAAGCTGGCTAGCGTTCCCCGCAAGAACGGAAACGGTCTGTGTCGCACTCGTATAATTCGTAGCGGAAGCATTAAAAAACAGGCCTGATTCCGCCTTAGTACTTCTGAAAGAGAAACTAACCGATCCGTTTCCGGCAGGAACAGTAACGCGATCCTCAGCATGGCCGCAGGAAGTGTCCGAAAAGAAGGTCCCCTGCCCTTTTCCTGTAAGTGTGATCTCTACCGGGTTGGGCACATTAGTGGGAACCCCCAGGGAATTTTTTGTCTGAAGAGAATAGATCGCGCACGCACCGGAAGAGACAGAGGGAAGTAGGGTGGTGAAAGCAAGAATCCCCGTCGCGGAATTAACGGCCAAGGGAAATAGTGAGGACTCCGCCAAAACAAGTCCTGCGGACACATAAATAGAAATGTTCTCCGGAATGGAATCTTTTACGTAGAATTTCTGCGAGGATTCTCCTGCGGGAATCCTGACCGAGACAATATCAGTCCCCGGATTGCAAATTCCGTCTTGAAAGAAGAGCAGGGAACCTTGCTTATGTAGATCAATATCCTGATTCTGAGCAAGCCGTGCGGGATTATTGAATTCATCGAGCGCCTCTACAACATACGCAGCGCTGCAGCCTTCCGAGGTAACTTCGGACGCTCCGGAAATTCTAAGCTTTTGGGCCAAGGCCGAGGATACACTGATTGTATCTGATGCCGGAGCCAAGGAAGGGGCGTTCACATTCACAATAGCTTGAGATTGAGAAAGTTCGCTTTTAAAGTAAAGTTCGGATTCCGCTCGCCCCGCCGTCACTGTCACACTCGGAACAGGATGGGTGCAAATGCGGTCATCGTATAAAGTGCCATTTCCAATCAAGGAAAGACCAATGGATGTATCGTCTCGCACTGGGGAAGGGTTCCCATAAACATCATGCACGCTTACCGCGAGCGGGTTGCAGACTCCGGCGATCACGGAGCTCAACGGACTCACGAAAACCAGAGCGGAGGGCGAGGTTGCGGAAATGGCTACCGGGAAGGCAGCGGCACTGAAACCGATGGCCTGCGCTGTCAGGTTGATGGACTCCGGCGAAAAATCGCGAAAAAAAAGCTCAATTTGCGCTTCCCCGGCCGGAAGATTTATATTTGCCACAATCCGATCTTCCGGGCAGCCAGACGAAGAGAAGAAGCTGCCCAAGCCCGTGGAAGAAACACTAATGTCACTATCCTGTAATACCGAGCTGGGGTTTCCAAAGACATCTTGACTCTGAAGGATGAAAGACCGGCAGCTTCCCGCGGTTAGGGCAACGGGCCCTTGGGAATAAACTAATTTGTTCGGCGAATCGGGAGTTACTTGCAATACTATTCGTCCACTCACTACTCCTTCACCCGAGATAGAAAGCACTACATTTTCCGCTACTGTGTCCCGAAAATATACCTGCGCTGTCGTTGTGCCTTGGACGATAGAGGCGCGGACCACCTCTTCCATGCACATGGGATCGGAGTAAAACTTGCCATTTGCTCCGCTCGATAGTGTCAGAAGAGAATCGGCGCCTTGGCTTCTCGGCTCGGAGTTTTCACTCTTAGACTCAATCAGGAGCAACCCACATTCTCCAGCGGTAAGGCTTTCCGTGGGCGAAGATACTTTGAGCATATCAAGCGAAACAGGGTTGGATTGGGAGGGAGTAGCGGGATTGAACGACATCTTTCCGAACTTGCAGCCGCATATGGGAATAAGCGCCGCAATGGTAAAAGCACGAAAAAGCAAATGTAAGGACGGGCGTTGATTCATATTGGGATGCTTAAGGGTAAATTTACGATCGAGTCGGCCCATCACTAATAAGACTTTTCACGCCAAATGGGATCATCGACACAATCAGCACAATCTTCACAATTAACCCTAAAGAATTCGACGCAAGACGCCGAAGAGGAGGGGATTAGGTATGAAAATAATCGCGCAAATTTTGTTCGGGGGGAGCGTCTTACTAAGTCTCCCTGCTTCTGCAGCTAAGCAAGTAGCCGAGGTCGATTCCATTACGTTGATGGGTGACAAGCTCATTATTAGCCAAACGCCGACGAAATTGTGGAAATTGAATGAAGAGATTTGCGTGAGCCGAAGCCACAGATTGGTCGGTTGCGGAAGAGTCATCCTCTCTACCGCGACTGAAGCTACAGTGAAACTAGCCCCTCGTGGAAAACCAAAGATAGCAAAGATCCCTGCTCCTTTAGTGGAAAAGAAAAATCCGAGTCCTCCACCCGAAATCGAACGAAAGCCAACGGCAGAGCCCTCGATAAGTGTTGCTGAAAACGCTGATAGTTTTAAACGCTTCAATGTGGGGCTCGGACTTAGCACGGGTTTTACGTACGTTCTTCCCCTTCTGAGGATTCAATATGCCCCCTGGAGAGACTGGGCCTTTGGATTACTTCCCGTTTACCTTAGCACCACGTCCAGCGGCACAACACAGGTGGCGTTGGGGGGGCTATTGACCGCAGACTACACCCTGGGAAAGGATCCCTTTCTCGGGTTTTTTGCCCAATTGGCAGCCGGAGTGTACTTACTCTCTACTTCCAAAGGCGGAATTGAACAGAGTGATAGTCGACCAGCCGTCGCGGGCTCGCTCGGTTATCGAGTGACTTCGGAATTTGGGTTGAATCTGGGCCTTCAAGCCGGCGTGCAAAACGTTTTTCAATCTAAGACCATTCGCGAAATTAGTTTTCAGGGATTGCTCCCGCTTTTTATTGCGGACATCACCTATAGCTTCTAGCAGCAGAAAATCTATTGATAGGCAACGAATCCCACAGGGAGGGTGTAATGGAAGCTGGAGGCGCCCATATTCATTTTCACATGCGTGCCGCCAGAAAAACCCACGGTTGGAAAGACAGGAGAAAAAGCGCCTAGGTTAAGAGAGGCCGCTGGCCCTCTACTCCCATTCACATTGTATTGAATCGTTCCCGCCTCCAAATCCAATGCGATACCAATATATCCGGTTGTTCCACTATAGGTATAAATGGCGTCATAGGAGCTTCCATTCGTCATGGAGTCGGAATCAGACGGGGTCACTCCAATGGAGTTTTCCCAGCCGTTATCCAAGGCGGAAAATATTTGCATCTCGTAGTAAAGTTTTCCACATGATCGCGCGACCGTCGCCTTCACCTGTGCATAAGAAAGGTCCCTACCACCGGTAATGTCTAGGCCACCCAAAGCAATGGTCAAAGGGTCCGTAGGAGATGTGTAGCGGTCATCGACTTGGAAATGCGTAGGTCCCTCAGCAAGGCGAATCTCCTGGCAACGAGTGGTCGAGCAACTTTGATTGGCGAAGGTATAATGGGAGGGACGAGTGCCGGGCCCGCACCCATTTGCAAGTGAGGCGGAAGTATAGGGAATGCGAAACGAGCTTCCCTCATAACACCCCTGAAAAGAAGTCTCGTTCAAGTTCTCACGCGATCGAACACTTTCCATCATATCCCGGAAGCTTCCTCCTCCGTCATTCTCCCTGGGCTCCCATCCATAGGCATAGGCAGGGGCACGCCCGAGGTTTTGCACCTTTGAAGAGGGAACTCCTTCCACTGTCGAGGGGTAGTAGGAATAGACAATGACTCTGTCCACCTGAGCCCCTTCCTCCAGACTCAATTTCCAATGGACAGTTTCATAGGAGAAAAAATAAAGAATCGCTGGCTCATTTTGTCTTCCAATCGTAACCGATACATTGGGAGACGCGCGATTGAGCGTCTCATAGAGTCCGATAACGTGGAGATGGCTAGAATTCGATCTCTGAGTGGTAATTCTAAGGCAGGGCTGTACGTCGACGTCTACACTAATTGTGTAGGTGGCTCCGTCCGTCGTCAAAATATTATATTCGAATTTGTCTTGGCCCACATATCCCGCATTGGGAGTGTAGGAACTGGCAGGTCCCTGCCCAGTAGGAGAAGAAATCGCTCCGGCCAACGATCCCTTCGATGGATTCGTTACAATACTCACCGAGGCTACACTCAGCGAAGTCCCATCGTCGCGCTTCGCGATATCGAAGTTCGCGGAACTATCCTGCTGAACTTCGAGACGCTTGATAATCTGGTACCCCTCTCCATTCCCCTGAGGGCCGCTAAATTGAGTTCCGCCGGAATTATCTCCGCTGCGATCGCCAGTGTTCGTTTCGCCACCGCCACCACTGGCACCAGTACCGCCACCGGGCCCCGTGCTTTCGGGTGAGCCCCCAATATTTCCATGTTTAGCATTCCCCCCCTGAGGGGCTCCTCCCCCGGCATTTCCTGGAATCGTAATCTTACAACCTTCCAAAAATAGGATTCCCACCATCAAAACTATTAGGGAAATAGATCGAGAGATTGTGAAGAAAACTCCACAATTGGGAGGAGAGTAGAGAAGCATCGATGACAGTATACTTAAGAGTACTGAAAAAACGGCTAAGATCCCTGTCACGAATGAATGGACCGTATGCAGTCTTGCCTTACTGAAATTGATGCCTTTTTAGCGGTCGGCGATATTGCCAAGGCAAAAAGTTTGTTGCGCCGACTGCCTCTGACAAAAATTAGTCGGGCGAACCTTGCCCATTTCGCGAAAACCGCAAGAAGGTGCGGCCTTCCCGAACTCTCCTTGCGCATCCTTTCCCCCATCGTACGCCCCAAGCATGCGTTACTACGCCCCGCAAACACAGGGGAAATGGCCGAGTACTCTGCGGCCCTCGTCCGTGTGGGTGCCGTAGTGGAAGCGGAAAATATCCTAAGCACCTTAAACCCTGGCCGCTGTCCAGACGCTCTACTCTTCCAATGCTACGCCCTCATGACAAAATGGAATTATCGCGACACGATTCCCCTCTTAAAGCGCTTTCTTCTGGTGGGCCTCCCGACACGGGATGAGGTTTTGGGCAAACTAAACCTTGCCGCCGCTCTAGTTCACGAAAGGGATTGGAAAGAAGCGGCTTCCTTACTTGAACATCTTCGAGAGAAAACCAAAAGCCTGGGCTGGATGGGCCTAACAGGAAGCGCATGGGAACTCACTGCTCAATTTCACTATTTCCGTGGGGAATTTGGTTCGGCCCAATCGGCGGTTCAAGAGGCAAAGCATCTCTTAAACGCCTCTCCTAACTTGGACTCTTTCTTTGTAAAAAAATGGGAAGCCTTGATCGAGGCAAGTACCTCTTCCTCCTCCGATCGCTTCGAAAAAACGCTCAAAGTTCGGGAAGAGGCAGTCTATCGTCGTCATTGGGAGACTATTCGCGATGTGGATCGCCATCTTGCCATCCTTCAAAAGGACGCCGTTCTTTGGATGAAAGTTTACTTCGGAACGCCCAGCGAAGCATTTCGCCAAAGGCTATTTCTTGATAGTGGATTTCCGCTGCAGCGAACGAATCACTACCTTTGGAAGCCCGGCCCGGAGATGGAATCTACCTTGGATCTTCGCTCCCCAGAGTTTTGCGAATTTCGTGGAATCAATTTATCGCTCTTATTGGCGCTTTCTTCGGATTTCTACCGAAGCTTCACTGTAGCGCACCTTCATAACAGCATCCATCCCGATCAATACTATAATTTGGAAACCTCTCCGAGCAGAATTCACCAAGCGATGAGTCAGCTCCGTCGGGCTCTTAAGAGCAGTAAGGTGCCCCTAAAAGTGGATTGCACTGGTGGTCATTACAAGATTTCCGAACAGGGACGTGTCTCCATTCATGTTTCCGACCGCTCGTTGAAGACTCACGCAAATCCTCCTCACTGGGGTAAGATTTTGGAATTTGCAAAACGAGGCGAATTTAACTCTCGAGAGCTTTCCAAATTTATCGGAATATCTCCTAGAACGACGATTCGCCTTCTCGGCACGCTCAACGATGAAGGGCGAGTCATCAAAGCGGGAGTGGGAAAAGCGACTCGCTATAGCGTCAAACTCAAATGAAATGTCTCGCCCGGCAGCCTATGAGAGTAGGAAGACCGCCGGGCGAGTGTCCTTTTGCCTAGATCAATTTCCAAATAGCTTTTGGGTTGCGGGAACATTGTAGCTGGCTATCCGACCGAATTCGTTAAGAGTGGATTGCCTTTGGGAGAGAATTCCAAGAACGCACATCGAATAGAGCACTATAAACATTGCTAGGTGCAGTGAGCGATTCATAAGCCTCCAAGAGGAAGAGGGTGTCGTCGGGCGATATATCTAGATTACCTTCCCTGCAGCGTTTGTCCGCAAACAAGAGTGTCTCGAATGCCTACATCTTAAACACTCTCAAGTGTTTTGCGTGTAAGAAGATGAAGTAGCGGTGTCGTCATGAAGGTCGTCACCAATGCCATGATCACAAGCATGGTAAATAATGTCGGAGAAATCACTTTCAGATCAAGGCCGATATTTAAAACAATGAGCTCGACCAAGC
>JAHFAF010000390.1 GCA_023250715.1 Pseudobdellovibrionaceae bacterium
AGGGTATTGGAATTGTTCCTATCGAGGAATCCTACATCGGAAAAAATCTGCCGGAGCACGCAGCGCTTGCAAAGCAAGGGTTTCTTGTAAAAGACGGTTCCGGAAATCCTGCCTACCTGGCGACAAATGGCTGGTGGGGAAAGGGAGGGATGGTCGACTGGTCGAATACAAGCTCCAGTGATTTCTGGCACCAATGGAAGCGCGTTCCCCTCATCGATGCTGGGATAGCGGGCCACTGGCTCGATCTCGGCGAACCGGAGATCTATCCCTCGGACGGCGTCTATAATGGAGGGGCGCGGGAGCCCGACGTTCACAACACCTACAATCTTCAATGGGCAGAAGGGATTTATCGCGGGTACCAGAAGTATTCTCCCGAAAAGCGGCCCTTCATCATGTCTCGCTCCGGGGCCGCGGGAATTCAAAGGTATGGGGTAGCAATGTGGTCGGGTGACATCGGATCCGATCTGACTTCCCTTGCTTCTCATCAGAATGTCCAGATGCACATGTCGCTTTCGGGAATCGATTATTACGGGGGAGATATCGGCGGGTTTCACCGCGAGGCCTTACAAGGGGATTTGAATGAAATGTACACACAGTGGTTCGCATACGGAATGCAATTCGATATCCCCGGCCGCCCCCACACGGAGAATCTCTGTCAATGCCGCGAGACCGCACCCGATCGCGTGGGACACAGAGAAAGCAATTTGGATAATATTCGCCTTCGTTACCGCCTAATTCCCTACGTTTATTCTCTTGCGCACGAGGCACATTTGAATGCCGAACCAGTCTTCGCACCTCCACTTTATTTTTATCAAAACGATCCTAACCTTCGAACCCTTGCTCGGGAAAAAATGATCGGCGCTAGCCTTCTTGCCACCGTTGTCTCCCGCTTCGGCCAGAGTTACACCGATGTTTATTTGCCAAAGGGGAACTGGTTTAACTTTCACACAGGCGAAATGAATTCGAGTCGGGGGCAGAAGTATGGAAGCGTTCCCCTCTATATAGATGGGCACTTCCGACTGCCGCTCTTTGCGAAAGCTGGAGCTATTATTCCCATGATGTACGTGGATGACAAAACGATGGACTCGAGTGGCAAGAGAACGGATGGCACGAATCGAAACGAACTGATGATTCGCGTTTTCGCCGAAGAGCCTCAGAGCTCCTTCACTCTTTATGAAGACGATGGTGCGAGTACACACTATTTGGACGGAGACGTTCGTCGCACGGTGATCTCCCAAGTTACGCAAACGGACAGTGTAACCGTAACGATCGAACCCTCGAAGGGAGATTTCTCTGGATCTCCCCGCGAACGAGATAATGTGCTGGAGATCGTACAAGCCCGGCCTGTGCAAGAGGTTTTTCTAAATGGAAAGTCGTTGGTTCGACATTCTTCGCTGGATGATTGGGAAAAAGCGGAAACAGGATGGTTCGCGGGTGAGAATTATCGAACGCTAGTGAAATCCGATTTACTCCCTGTATCGACCTCCAAGATCTTTCATCTCCGACGGAATGCACGCAAAAAATGATATCCGTGTGGGGACAGTATTTGCTCACCTTAGCCGGGGTCTCACTCACGCTTCTCAGTCCGATTTACGATTTCGATCGCCGGCATGTCTTTCACCCCAAGTGGCCGGCCCATGCCCGTTACCACGCAGCGGCTTACACGCTTACCAATATGGGCTTTGGTGCGTTGGGATTGTGGATTACTTGGGCAAAACCTGAGTGGAAGTGGCTTGCGATTGGAATCTTAAGCTGGCCGGGAATAGTAATGATCCTTGCCTCCATGTTTCCGGGAGTTTCCTCTTATGCCGAGGGAGAGAAGTCGTTCTTGAAACTACCTGTCTCCCTCTGGGGAACCTTTTTTTATTTGGGTCTTTGCGCGATCGCGGCTGCTATTTAACCCTCGTTATTTTTTGTGTTCAGTATTCCACCTGTTTTTTGACGCGGTAAGTAATAAAAAGATACGCCTTCTTAGTTGGAGGGCCTAATAATGAAAATTCTAGTTGTGTTCATGTCGTTCCTTTCGGCAGCCGTTTTCGCGGCCACGCCTTACGAAATCAGCTGTGGTGTCACAAAGCAGCTCACTCAAAGCGATTACAAGCTCACCGCTTCCGTAAAAGGAATGGTGACCGGAACCGCTGATGAGGGCTTTCTACTCGAGGACTACACGGTAAAGTATACCGTTTACTCGACCTGGGACGGCAAAGATGAAGAGGGTTCAAAGGAAGAGATTAAGGGACGTCGTTTAGAAAATGACGAGAAGTATTCCGGCACCAAATACAAGGACCATGTGCGGTTCACGCTTCCAAGCAAAGTCGGCAAGGTGGAGCTTATTTATCCCGCGAAACTTGGAAACAAAAAGAAGTTCACAGCCCACTTAATATTCACATACATCGACGATCATTTTGGGGGGACCGCCCACGTGCACTGCAAGCGCACGAAGGCGAACTGAGACAGGTAAACAAGAAGAGGTCCCGCTCGAAAGAACGGGACCTCTTTTTTTGATCAAATCCAGTACGGGTAGTTGTAACGATACACCCCGCGATTGTAAGCCCAATTAGCGCGGCGATTCAGACGATAAGCCCGTCCACCCCAACCCATCCAAGCCGCTCGACGAGAGCGTCGTCGCATTCGACGAGATCGGTTGAAGGCCTTGCGCCCTCCACCGTAATAAGGGGCTCCATAGTAGGGCCGGCCGCCGTAGTATCTGCCACCGCCGCCGCCGCCGTGACCGCCACCACAAGGCCTACAAACTCGTCTGCACGCTTGGGCATCCACCGCGAGCACTGACATTCCCACCAGCACCAACATGAAAACATTAGACAACTTCAACTTCATACTCTCCCTCTAGCCAGGGCAAAGTTTTCTCGACGTTCGCGGACCTCCCGCGAATTCAGTGACTGACCTTTGCAACCTGTATGCTCAGTGTGCTCACGTTGATTTCATTGGGTTTTGACGACGAGGTGACAAGAATTGGCAATACAGTGTTGCCCGTCTGGGCGGTCGCGGGCGAGCACGGTCACGACTACGTTCACGTAAACGGCTACGATAAAACCGGTAAGTAACTGATATCCCGTGTTCTAATAGAATACGCGTTAACCGTCCAAAGCTTGGGCAGTTTATCCTCTTAAATTTCCACGAGAAAAAAAAGTGGTCTCTCGTGGTGTCATGTTTTTTTACACCAGTGTCGAGTCGCACGTGCTCGATATTCCGGCATACCAGTTGCTTTATCAAAGTCTCAACGCCTGCCCTTCTTGTCCTATTCACCAAACGCCGTCGCCTAGAGTGGAGACAACACGAATGAACCATTGTTTAACGATCAGGGCACTGATTTGCGTTTTCCTCCTAACGCTATTTTCCATCGGATGCGGAAGACGTGGAATTGCGGTCAACTCCGGGCAAGTCCGAACCAATAATGATGGAAATGGGAGTGGAGCCGGAGGCACACCCTATCAGCCCGGGAACACCAGCCCTGAATGTGGCGTTGTCCCTAGCACCACCGAAGTCGTGGCATTTATCGACGGACAGGGACAGCTGAATGCCTCGCCTGTGCAATTCGTTACGGCGATGAAGATTGGCGGTGTTCCCGTCGATTTCAATTTCCTGCAGTTTCAGTACGACCCAAATTCTCTCGTGTCCCAAGGGGCAGCAACGAAAAATGCGAACCTCTCCCAACAAATTATCTTGCGCCCCATACGCCAGGGAACTTTTCAAGTTTCGGCGGTGGTTCAGGACCCTGCTAGCGGACAACAGGCGAGTTGCAATACGAGTATTCGCGTCACCGTTTCAACGCCCCCCGGCCTGGATGTCTTGATTTCGGCCTACGGAGCTCAGCACCAAACTCTTGCGGAACTTTCCAACGGCCTCGGTGCCATCATTCATTTTGAATCGATCAACGCGTCGGTTTGCCAGCTCTTTAGAGATGGTGTGGCCCTTCCCGCAACAGCGCAGTTATCGGGAGAATTTTCTACGGGAGCTCTCGTTAATAGTGGAGCTGCCCAAATTCACGTGACTTATTCGATTACCTGCTCCGGAAACGGTCAGTCGAAGAGCGCTCAAGTCGTTCTCACTGTAAATCCGAATCCAGTATCTACGTTCGTCATTGCGGGGGCAGGGGCAAGTCTCAAGGTAAGGGCGGGAGCGAATGCAACTTTGAATTGGACTTCTTCCTTCGCAAATTCTGGGTGCACGTTGGGCGATGGCGTGACCAATGGAGGAGTCACGCCCAATGGAAGCCTGCAAGTGAATGGGATTCAAAGCTCAAAGACTTATGTGTTCGTATGCGGCGACCA
>JAHFAF010000391.1 GCA_023250715.1 Pseudobdellovibrionaceae bacterium
GTTGCAACGACATCATATAGTCGAAGTTAGGAAGGGCGGGCTCAATACGGTAGATAATCTGCGTCTCCTTTGCCGGGCACATCATGATTTGATCCATGTAATGCCTTAAACTCGCAGCCCGTGATGCGTGGCTTCCCTGACTCCGATTCTATTTCCCCTGCACGCACCTACGGAGGTAAGGCACTACGTCGTCGTACCGGTTCCTAGCCTTTCTCAAGATGCGAAGTGCCGGAAGATTGGGGGCAGTTCCCACCCCCAAAAATCTACCCGATAGCCACACTTCTAGTTCATCCAGAAATTTTTCTTTGTTCGGTGAATCTGGAAAGGAAAAGAAGGCACCGGCGGCCGCGGGATTCATTCTCAGCAATAATAGAGTAGAGGCCATCAGGGCCTCTCGATGCCCCGCCTCCATTTCATGAAGGACTTCGAATGGAATGCTTCGTATGGCGTGATCGAAGAGCGCTTGGGGGCTTTCCATTTCGCGTTGATCCACAAAGGAAAGAAGCTCCGCGACTACCAGAGGTTCCCTCGCGAAGTGTTCCGCTATGCTTGCCAGGGCCTTCCTATTTTCTGGGGAACCGGAGCGCATTTGAGGAAGTCTTTCCTCGAGTAGTTTCAAAAACGCATCTCCTAATTCTGGCTGGTCGTGCGAGAAGAAGGCGTAATCCACCAAGCGTTCTAGTGCCTTTCCAGAAAGGGGGAGATCTTCCATAATCTCAAAATAACTTGCCTTCACAATCAACGATCGCCGCGAGACCGTTCTATCCAAAAGAAAAAGTACAAACTCCTCAGAGTCAGGATGAAGAATTTTCAGAAGATCGAGTGCGGCATTTGAAACGTTGGATTTCGCACTGAGTAGGCTGACGAGTTTCTTGAGATAAGGAAGATTGTTCCTTCCTCCCACCTCTGCAAGCTCTCGGATTCGGTCGGATCTTAGTGCGCGGTTGGATTTTACGACTTCTAGCACGCGTTCCAGATCGGGTGGAATGGCCTCCGGGGCATTTCTCAATGTCTCATCGTATTGGGATTTTCGCTCCGAGTCGCGCAGCGTTTCCTGGGCCTCCATCAAATGTCTTACGGCTTCTCGATAGGAAATTGGGCTGGGGAGATCTGCCTTTGCCTGCGCAATGGCGGCTTCTAGGGCCAAATCCACGGCGGCGGCGGTGAGGGGTACTGTGGGGTCTAGTCCCAGCCGTTCATAATAAGAGCTCGCGAAGGGGTCTGCAGCCCAGATGAGACGGGAAAAGAGCAAAATTCCGATTAAAAGAACCTTCATATCCAGAAAAATGAATGCATAGAGAGTACTGCAAGAGAAGTGCCTCTTCTTTCAATCGGTATACGGGGCTGGAATACATCTATTTGATTACAAATCTTCGACTATAATGACATTGACCTCATGATTCAGACCCTTCTCATCTGCTGTGCTGTTCTTCTATTTGCGACCTTTTTTCTCACCTGGTGGCTCGCGGAAAAAATTCAAAATGTGAGCATCGTGGATGTTACCTGGGCGGGCAGTTTCTTTCCCCTCGCACTTCTCTATAGCACCGCCCTGAATGGTTTTGCGGTGAGAAAAGTCCTCTTATTGACATTGGTGGGGCTGTGGAGCCTGAGGCTTGCTGCCTACCTTTACCGGCGAATTCAATCCCATCACCCGGACGAGGATAGTAGATACGCTTCGCTCAGAAAAAAGTGGGGAAATGAGGCCTCTCCCCGCTTTCTAATTTTCTTTATGGTGCAGGCCGTAAGCGTACTGCTTCTTTCGGCGCCGCTCTTTTTGATTGCAAATAATTCTTCCGAGATCGTGAACGTGTGGGAAATTCTTGCTCTTCTTTTGTGGGTGGTTGCTTGGATGGGGGAAATTTCCTCCGATCGGCAGCTTCATGCGTTCCGTTCAGAAAAGCAAAACAAGGGAAGGGTTTGCCGGACAGGGTGGTGGAAATATTCCCGGCATCCGAATTATTTTTTCGAGTGGCTTATCTGGTGCTCCTACGGTCTTTGGGCATCCTGTGCGGTGGGGGGATGGCCGGGCCTCTTTGCTCCCCTTCTCATCCTCGTCTCCTTGCTTTTTTTGACGGGAATTCCCCCTAGTGAAAAGCAGTCCTTACTCTCCAGGGGAGAGGATTATAGACGCTATCAAGCCTCTACTTCCCGATTCGTACCGTGGTTTCCAAGAACGAAAGAATGAAGAAGTCTTTGTTGATTACCGATCTCGATGGGACTCTGGCGTGTGATGGCCGTGTTTCGCAAGTCTCTCGGGACTGGATGGAAAAACTTGGAAAGCTTGGGATCACCCGCGTGGTCGCGACTGGGAGATCCGTGCAGGGGATTCACAGAGTCTTTGCAGAGGATTTTCCGGTGGATTTTGCGATCTTTTCTTCCGGTGCTGGCGTTTTAGCATGGAAGGGTCAGAAACTCCTCCGTTCTCATTCCCTTCAATCTCAAGATATTTCGAAGATTTTGCCCGAGTTGCAAGAGCACGGCTTGGGATTCATGCTCCACGACCCGATTCCGGAAAACCACCGTTTTCAATTTATTTCGACCGAGCGTTCCTGCGAGGATCATCACCGTCGCCTCGCTCGGCTAGGGGATTTGGGAAGGCCGTTTGGCTTGACCCATGATTCCGCCACCCAATTCGTCCTCATTATCCCGGACAAGCAGGTGGAGCACTCCTTATCGCACCTTCGAGCCCGACTTCCGGAGTATAGCCTCATCCGCGCCACTTCCCCCTTAGACGGAAAATCGGCATGGGTTGAGATTTTTCCAAAGAGCGTCAGCAAGTCTCAGGCCGCGGCCTGGCTTTCGAATTTCCTGAATTTGCCACGGGAGAGTGCCATCGCCATCGGAAATGATTTCAATGACGTCGATCTTTTGGAATGGGCAGGAAAGAGCTTTGTGGTGGGATATGGTTTACCGCACCTCGGGAAAAAGTTTCCGGTCATGCGCCCCTGTCATTTGGAAGGATTTGGGGAAGCGGTGGCGCAGTGGCACGCCGAGTGCATTTCTTCCAATGGATGAGCCGCAGCGGTCCTCGTGAAAAAATTTGGGAAGGGGAGAGCCACCATCTTTCCGATGAGGAAGTCCTCTGTGTCCTATTGGGAGTGCGTCCAGAGCGAGGGCTCGCAAGAGAGCTTCTTGCTGATTTCGGAACTTTGAGGGAAATTCTCGCGGCTAGTCCTGCCCAATGGAAAACATATCGTGGATTGGGGCCGACTAGAATGGCTCAACTCCTTGCCTTAAAAGAAACGACGATTCGTGCCTCGCAAACGCATTCTCCACGGGCCAGTATTTTGAGTCCCGAGTTGGCAGCACCTCTCTTTGAGTCCTTGCGCTGGGCGGATCAGGAACTGGTGATGGCGGCATTCCTGAGCTCTAGGAAACACCTTCTTCGGCGACAGGTAATTTTCAAAGGGAGCTTGGACAGTTCCATTGCTTGTCCAAGGGAGATTTTGCGTGCCGCTCTTGGGGCCAATGCCGCAAGTTTCATTCTCGCGCACAATCATCCTTCGGGAAGCACAGAGCCCAGCGAAGAGGATGTTCTCATTACCGCTCGCCTCGAATGGGCGGGCAGAACCGTGGGAATTCCATTGATCGACCATCTGATTTTTTCTGGCAGTGAAAAAGTTTTCAGTTTTTCTGAGGCGGGAATGCTTGAGGTTAGAGCTTAGAAACTGCTGAAATAGCTAACCTTCTTCTCTATTGTAGTAAATATATACTTGATATATATTAAATATGCCAACAGTGATCTACATCGGGAGTGTGAAGATTCGGATCTATCCCAAAGATCACCAACCTCCCCATGTTCATGCCGTTGGTCCTGGCTGTGAAGCAAAGTTTGAGATTGAATCTTTGCGCTGCACTTTTTCGAGGGGCTTTTCCGAAAGTGATTTGCGGCGGATTCAAGATCATCTGGTATTCCACCAGAACTATCTCAGGGAGGTTTGGAATGAGTATCAAGAAGACTAAAGACGCTGACATTCAGTACGGAAAAAGGGACCGACTGAATGGCTCTGACTTCGAGTCCCGCAACATTGGGCATCGTATTTCCATTGTGATTCCCGAGGACGTTCTCATGACCTATCGCGAGCACGCTTCCAAGGAGGGCATCGGTTATCAAACTCTCATGAACCGAGTTCTCCGTACTCAAATCAGCAAAGAAGACAGCCTTGCGGATAGATTGAAAAAGCTTGAGAAAGCAGTCTTTAGGCAGGGGCGTGGACGTTAAGCGAAGTCACCCGGTCATCGCGAGGACTTGAACCTTCGTATAAGCCTTCGATCCAATCAAGATC
>JAHFAF010000068.1 GCA_023250715.1 Pseudobdellovibrionaceae bacterium
TTTGTGCTGCTTCCCCAGTTCTAAGAACTCCCCTACGAGCCGCTTGAACGGTAAAGCCGGCGCCGACGAGAACCGCCATCGCCAAGAGCCCGGCGCTCGCGGTAGGGGAAAGATATTCCGAGCTTAAACCTCCCAAACTATCGCCGAGGGGGGCCACGGCCTGCGCGCCTGAAATGATAAGGGTGAGCCCCCGGCAAATGACCATCATTCCCAAGGAAACAATGAAGGGCGTAATCTTCAGGCGACTGATGGCAAGTCCAGTCAAAGATCCGGAAAGCCCCCCAACTCCCAGAGCCACTAAGAGCGAAAAGAATGCGCCCGGGATTCCCCAAGCGGCCCAGCCAAAATGCACTTGAGTGATGGCAGCGGCCATCCCGGATAGTGCCAACACACTTCCGACGGAAAGATCGATTCCGGAAGTTAAAATGACGAGGGTCATGCCGACGGCTAATGTGAGGTTCACACAAACCTGGCGCGAGAGATTGCTCAAATTTCTGGGAGTGAGAAAAGTTTCCCCACTCGCCCAGTGGAAGAGAAGTGCTACCGCGAGCAATCCGAGGACGGGGAGCCAACTTCGAATAAAAGCTCCCGCTTCCCAACTTCGCATTCTGGATTTCGTCGCCACTTTCATAGGACTAGTTAGCTCTATCATGTTGAAGCTCCGTTCCCGCCGCATAAGCCATCACAATTTCTTGAGTGAGTCCGGAATCGTTCCTCAGGGTTCCGACCAGCCGCCCCTCTTTCAAAACCAAAACACGATCGCAAAGAGAAAGAATCTCGGGCAATTCCGAAGAAACGACCAAAATGGAAAGCCCTCTCTTCGCCAAATCCCGGATGATGCCGTAGATCTCTTCTTTCGCTCCTACATCGATTCCACGCGTGGGCTCGTCTAAAAGTAAAACCTTGGGGTGTCTCGCCATTACCTTCGCGAGCAGCACTTTTTGTTGATTTCCCCCACTCAAAGTCCGAATCGGATCTTGGTAACGGCCGCACTTTACTGCCATCGATTGCGCATATTGTCCGACCCTTTCCTGCTCTACGTGAAGATTCAACTTCCCCCACTTGTTCACGAGCTCCCGAAGTACCGTCAGCGTGAGATTGAAATCCACTCCGTGATCTAGAAAAAGGCCATCCTTCTTTCGATCCTCGGGAACGAAGCCCACTCCGTCTTGCATCGCCTCTTCCATCCCATTCCATTCCACCGTCGTGCCCTCGAAGGAGACTCTTCCAGACCTTTCTCCCGGCAGGAGCCCCAGAAGGGATCTTAAAAGCTCACTTCGACCGGAGCCCATCAGCCCCGCGATGCCCAGAACCTCGCCCTTTTCCACTGAGAATTGAATATTTGCCAACACCGGTTTTCCCGCCGGAGAAACATGAGAAAAAGATTGGACTTCCAAAATGGCATCACCGGAACTCGCCTTTCCCTCCCTTCGACTCAAGTGCACAGGACGACCCACCATGTGGCGAATGACTTCCGACTCTGTGATCTTTTTGGGATCCAGTTCCGCCACCGAACGGCCATCGCGAAGCACTAGAATTCGGTTCGAAAGGCGAAATACCTCATCGAGCTTGTGAGAGATATACAGAAACGTAACCTTCTCCCTCAGCCGCTCTATCACTTTGAAAAGATGTTCTGTCTCATTTCGGGAAAGTGCCGAGGTCGGTTCATCCAGAATGACGACTTGGGCGCGGTGGTGAAACGCTTTAGCGATTTCTACAAGCTGCCGTTGCGCTACACTCAAGTCATTGAGCTTGGCGCGTGCATCAATTTGGAAACCCAAATCCGAAAAAAGCTCTTCCGCTCTTTTGTAGAGAAGGGGCCAGTCCACTTTCGCAAAGAGAGCTTGGGAAGGCTGCCCCTGATAAGGAGCTTTTTCCGTTAGAAAAAGATTTTCCGCAACCGAGAGCTCAGGAAAAAGACAGAGTTCCTGATGAATGATGGAAATTCCGCAACGCCGGCCGTCCAAGGGAGAGGTTAAACGCAGAGGCTGCCCCTTCAGTGACACCTCTCCTTCGTAGGTCCCGTGGGGCCAAACGCCGCTCAAAATCTTCATTAGAGTGGATTTACCGGCACCATTTTCCCCGACGAGCGCCAAACAATCGCCGGAAACCACCTCGAAGCAAACGTCCTGCAGAGCAGGAACGCCGCTAAAAGATTTACCGACGTGAGAAAATACGAGAAGCGGCTCAGCCATCAGCTCAACCGCGCGGGGCTCCGAATACCGCTTCTGCCGTATGGAACCCAGAAGAAACAATTGTCTCTTGAATATTTTCTTTCACCACGCGCGTAACCGGTGTGTTCACGACGGGGATTTCTTTTTTTCCATTGAACATTTTCGCGTCAGCCTTGGGCGTTTCTTTGCGAGCTAGGGAGACGGCCGCGGTGACAGCCGCCTCAGCAAGCGGTTTAATCCCCTTCAGAACCGTCATCGTTTGTGTGCCCTTGAGAATGTTTTTGACTGCAGTTAAATCCGCATCCGCGCCGGCGACAAAGACCTTGCCCGCGAGCTTCTGCTCCTCAAGTGCTTGCATCGCGCCAAGAGCCATTCCATCGTTATTGGCTAGAATCGCTTGGATGTTGTTCTTGTTACGAGTCAATGCATTTTCAACCGTTGCAAGGGCCAGTGCCGTGGACCAGCCCGGGTGATTCTGTTTCACAACGATTTTAATTTGCGGGTATTTCTCAAGTACGGAAAGCACGCCACGAGTAATTTCCTCAGCTACAGAATGGCCTGCTTCCCCCATGAGAAGGGCATAGTTGCCCTTCTCGTGCGTCTGCTTCACCGCCTCTTGCGCCTGAAGAACGCCGACTTGAAAACTATCTTGGGTTACGTAGAGGTCGATATCGGCATTTCGAATGAGTCGATCGTATGCAATGACTGGAACATTATCTTTCTTCGCAAGATCTACGACGGAACCGGCGGCTTCGCCATTCACCGGCTGAATGACCAAAACATCGATACTCTTGGAAAGTAGAGTTTCCACTTTGGAAGTTTGCAAAGCCACTTTGTCGTCGCAAGAAGCAAATTCGACTTCCGCACCAGCGGCCTTCGCAGCCTCCTCGAAATATTTGCGATCCTTCGCGTAGCGTTCTTCATTGAGAGTGGCGAGAACGAATCCGATGCGTGTCTTCTTCGTAGCGGTCGCCGTCGAATTCGTGCTGGTCTTTGTGCAACTTAGCGTCGCAAGAAGTACTAACCCCGCGACCACCCAAACTTTCTGATTTCTCAATGAAAACTCCATTTTTTTCCCCCTCGAAAATAGCTCGTGGCATTAAAAGGATTGAGGGAGAATAAGTCAACGCTGTAGCGCACGCTCCCCCTCCTAGATTGCAGCGACAGTCTGGTTTGCTATACTTAACGGTGGTGGGAACTTACAAAAAAATTTTAGGGCGGTTGGGCTTGGGAACAGCGGCAGTTCTTTTCTCCTCCTGTTCTCATTTCGTAAATCATGCAAAGGACATGGAGAAGTCCCGGATTTATCTGCAGCGCGCCGTAGATCAATTCACGGAGCGTCAATATAGCCAGGCGATCGAGTCGACCCAAGAGGCATTGAAGTACGATGCGAACTCGCCCCAGGCGTATAACCACTTGGCGCTCATCTATATGGAGACCAAAAGGTATCAGAAGTCGGAAGAGGCCTTTAAAAAGGCCCTCGACATGCTGCCGGACTATCCAGAGGTCTTCAATAACTTGGGCGTCCTTTACAACCGCCTGGAACGGTACAAAGAAGCGATTCCCCTGTTCGAAAAGGCGTTGGGAAACGACCTTTATTCCACCCCGGAGAACCCCTATACGAATCTGGGCTATGCCTACTACAAACTGGGTAATTTATCCCGCGCCAAGGCGTATCATCAGAAGTCTTTAGATGCAGCGCCCCAATTCTGCCTGGCTAGTAAGAATATGGGCGATGTCTATGCCAAGGAGAAAAACTACCCCAAGGCCGCAGATTACTTTGAAAAAGCGACGACGAACTGCCCCCTTTTCCAAGAGGCTAACTATAAGCTTGGGCTTGTAATGATGAAGATGGGCCGGAAAGGCGTGGCCAGAGTGCAGCTGGAAAAACTGGTCGAGCGGCATAAGAACGGCCCCTACGTCGAACGTTCCAATGAAGTCTTGAAATACCTTCGATGAGAACTGGTCCCAAAACTGGCTCGCGACGAAACCAATTTTGAGACCAGTTCTGTTTCTCCTTTACCGTTTCATCTGATAGAACCTAGCTTCCCATGGAAACCTTTGGCGAGTACCTAAAAGCTCAACGCGAAAAGAAAAGCATCCGTTTGGAGGAGATTGCCTCCATTACGAAGATCCATCTCCATAGCCTGGAGCTTTTAGAATCAAACGAATGGGACCAGCTTCCGCCCGAGCCCTTCATCCGCGGCTTTATTCTGGCCTACGCGAAATATGTGGGCCTCGATCCGAAAGAAGCTTTAGGCCGCTACCACGAAGCGATGGGCCGACGCAGGGAAGACCTGACTGGAACAGACCTTCCTCCTGCGACTCCAAGAATGACCCAGGAGAGTCCTAGCGATGTCATCCAATCCCCGCGACATCTTCCGTGGAATAAGATTTTTGGAGCTTTAGGCGCCGCTGCCGTCATCGCCATCGTTGCTACATTTATTTATGTAGGCCGCAGTAACTCTGAACCAAGAGATTTGGCCGAAGCACCTGTGGCCATCGTAAATGAGGCCGCTCCGACTCCCATGGAATCCGCGGCTCCTCCTCTTGTCGATGCGAATGCGGCGGCTGCCATTGCCGCGGCATCCCCGACTCCTACTTCTCAAGCAGAAGAATCCACGCATCAGGAAAAAGTTGCGATGGTTCCGGCACCTGTTCCCGTCTCCCCGATAGCCGCCGGTGCACCCGTGGCCGTTACTGTAAATGCCGAGGCTCCAAAGCCCTCGGAAATCCCTCCCCCTCCCAGTGAAGTTAAGCATGAAGTTACCGTGGAAGGAAAAGATGTCACCTGGATCAAAGTCGTCATCGACGATAATAAGCCGACGCAATCCTTTCTACCCAAGGGAGAGAAGGTTACTTTTCAGGCGAAGAATAAGTTGAAAATTGTTCTAGGGAATTCCTCCGGAGCCAAGGTCACTCACAATGGCGAAGAGGCGAAGGGTAAAAAATTCCAAGGAACCATCCGATCTTACCTATTCCCGGAAAACGCGCGCTTCCCCCAAGATCCGGGCACGAAACGCAATGTCGCGGCCAAAAGCGAAGGTGGCGATGAGAAACCTGCCGAGGGAAGTGAAAAGACTTCTGATGGCGAATCCAAGCCGGACTAATGAGGATATCCCTGTTCGTTTTGATCGAGGAAAATTGAACTCCGATTGAGATCCGGAAATATTCACGGTTGAGTTTACCAAATATGAAAGTCAAGCATCTGCAATTGGGGCCGTACGCCATAGGACTCTGTGGACCCCTAGTTGGACTTTTAGCGTCTTCCCTACTAGATATGGGATACGTTGTTGTCGCCATTTCAAATCTCAAAGGCTCGCCAAACTACACTTCAGAAGAGGTTACCGGGCTATTTCAAGCCTCTGCTCGATCCCATGGGCTCTTGGAGGGTGTAGCTGGGTCAGTTCTTGTATTCGCTTTGCTCCTTGCTTTTTATAATATGGGTTTCTTTCAGTCGAAGCGACCTGGAAGAATTCTTGCCTGGGTTGGAGCTGCTCCTATTCTTGTTTTAGGGCTTCTAAGTGTCCTGAAATTATTTCAACCCAATTCCGTCAATCCTGGAGTCCTTGCCGTCATGTTGGTTCCGATTGGAGCAACTGTCCTACTTATGGGCTTTCGAAAGAGCTATGGAACGTCACTCACACCCCAATTGAATAGAGAGATTTTGGCCTTCGCCTTCCTGCTTCCTCTTATACAGGTTATTTTCTTCATTTTTGTGGTTCTGTTTCACATGGCATCTCCGTTCAGCCCGAAAGAGATGGCGCAGGTAAACCTAGGTACACTTTTTTTTCTGACCGGTTTTTTTTCTATTTGGTCGCTCATACTATCGATGCGAGTTGCGAAGGCGTTTGTCGCTCCCTCAGTAAGATAGTGTCCATTCCACTTTATCTATTGCCTTCGGAATAACCCACCGAGAATGCGCGGTTTCCGCGAGGTCCCGGATTCAAACGCATCATCGCCGCGAAAGAGAAGGCAGGGAATCCAAACCCCTCGGCTCTTAGTTCTTCTTTGGCTGCTTTTCACGAATGAGCGTTACCACCTGCTCCGCCAGAGAGTTCGGGACGGGGATCGCAAGGTGATACTGAGTCAGTTTCCACTTCCCCTCCACCTTCCTCAGCGCTCCGGTCCCTCGACAGACTCCGTACGAGACGTTTTCTAGAATTTCATCGAACCAGGCTGCGTCCTGAGAAGGTATTAACTGGATGTGCCGACTCTTCATTGTATAGGTCCAGCCCTTACCTTTGGAGAAGTGGGGTTCCGCAAATTTTTTGAATTCGGGAACCGTCCACCGCTCGGTCGCGTCCGTGCCGATGAAAACGCCCTCCGGCGCGAAGAGATCGAAATAGGTTTTCCCATCTGCCTTCGAGGCCGCTTCATGAAATCTCGTCAACGTTGCATCGACCTCTTTCATAGCGTCCGCTTGTGCATGAAGACAAAAAGCCATTATCAAATGAAACATGCGCTCAACCTTTCCAATAATCGGAGTCTAATCCCCGCCACACATACCAGGCTCCGATGGAAGACGCCCCTTTCCAATGAGGGACAAGACCCGGAATTTCTTTCGGCAGCGGCATCTCCTTTAGCCCATGAAGAAGTTGAATACCCTTTCGAACTCCAAAATCTCCAGTGGGTAGCACATCCGGACGTCCTAAAGAGAAGATGAGAAACATATGGGCCGTCCACTCCCCGATTCCCTTCACCTCGATGAGTCGCGCGATGAGCTCTTCATCCGAAAGGCTAGCCCATCCTCTTCGCCAGACTTTATCCTGCCACCTTTCCGAAAGCGATTTTACATAACTCGTCTTTTGCCCCGATAATCCGGCTCCCCGAAGCTTGGTCTTACGCATTTTCAAAATTGCCGGGGCCGTGGGGAAAGGAGGGTGCAAGGCCCGAAACCTTGCCGTAATCGTCGCTGCCGCTCGCACCGCCAACTGTTGTGACAAGATGGACTCGACTAACGCGCGAAAAGCATCGGTCTGTAATTCTATCTTGGGCGGACCCACCCGCTTAATCAAAGGGGCTAGAAGCTTGTCCTTTCGGGCCAATTCTTCGGCAAGGGAAATCCATGAGGATGGCATGGAGTCCTTATGGTCAAGTTCCGGAGAAAAGTCTATATTTCCCCGGTGGATCCCATAGCACTTGGACAGCTCGCAGTTTGGCAGGAAAAGACGAAGGGCGCGCGCGCCCGAGTGCTTCTCATCCACGGCATGAGTGAGCACAGCGCAAGACATTCAAATACCACTCATTATTTGAACCAAAAGGGGCTCGAAGTCGTTCGCTTCGATTTGAGAGGCTCAGGCCGAAGCGGCGGTTTACGCCAATGGGTGGAAAAATTCGAAGATTATGTGGAAGACACGGCTCAGGTTTTGAACTGGATTGAGACTTCTCTTTCCCCCCTCCCCTTGTTCGTCTTGGGCCATAGTATGGGCGGAGCCATCGGCATCTATTTCACCTCCCATTATCAAAAAAGAATTCGAGGATTAGTTTTGAGTGCTCCGGCCTATAAAGTGGGAGGAGCGATCTCGCCCTTGAAAATTAAAGTTGGAAATTTCTTGAGCCAGCTGGCCCCCAAGCTCCGAATTCCTGGTGCAGACGACAAGGACTGTGTTTCTAAGGACAAAGAAGTGGTGAAGGCTTATGCGGAAGACCCTCTTTGTTTTCATTACAACACCCTTCAGCAGGGCTCAGAAGTTCTTCGGGCACTTGAGAGGATACCGGATATTTGCTCGAAAATTGAAGTTCCCATCCTCATCGCTCACGGTACGCATGACCGGCTGATTCGGCCGGAAGGAAGTTACGATATTCTTCGTTCTTTGAAGTCTCCCGATAGATGGCTCGCCTACCTTCCCAACGGCTATCACGAACCTCATAATGATACGGAGAAGGAAGAGTACTTCGCCTTAATCAGTGGCTGGATTTTGAAGCACTTGCCGGGCTAGAGGGTAGATCCTTCACCTTTCCGTATAACCAGACTCCAAAACAAGCCACAATGAGAATGCTTTGAGGAATCCAAGACTCATAGGTCGGAAAAATGCCCAGGATTTCCATGCGCAGATGAATTGGAAAGAGAGTGATTCCCAGAAGACCCACCTCTTGGAAAGAATGAACGCCCTTTCCAACGAGAATAAAAGAAAGAAGAAGAAGAATCACCGTCGACACGGAAAAGAGCTGACGCAATGGGAGTTTTACACTGTAACGAACTAAAATCGTCGATAGAATCACCACTCCTATAAAAGCCAGAAGGACACCGCCCCCTACCGCGAAGTAATGGGCCGGGCCCGCCTCGAGCACCAAAGCTCGCAAGAAGAGGACCGTCTCGAAGGCTTCCCGGAAAACAGCCATGAAAGAAACAGCGCCGAGCGCATACAAATTTTTCCCCTCCACTGCCGATTTCACCATATCCCCCAAAAAAGCCCGCCAACGCCCAATCTCGGTTTTTCGATGCAACCAAAACCCAAAATAAAGAAGGACGACAACGGCAAGAAGAGAAATGGAACCCTCCAAAAGCTCCCTCTGAGCGCCGCTAATCTGTAAAATCCAGCCGGAAAAAAACCAGGCAATAAGCCCCAAGCCAAGTGCCAGCATCCAGCCGCCATGAACATAAAGGGCGGCTTTGCGCGAACCAATGGAGCGAATCACGCCAAGAAGAGTGATAATGACGAGAACCGCCTCAAACGCCTCGCGCGTAAATATTCCCATCGCGACCCAAAAGGAGAAGGCCGGAGTAAAATCCGGTTTCGAAAGGACCGCTTCGACTTGAGCCAAGGCATCTCTCACCTCTTCGGCCCGCTTCTCTACGGCACCTTGGGTGAGACCAGCGTCGATGGCTGCGCGGAGGTTTGCCATCTTTTCCTCGATCTCAACAGTGAGTTCCGGATTCTTCGCACGTAGGCGGGGCTCGATTGGCTCCACTCCCTCTAAGTACGCTACGACGGCCGCTTGCTTGGCCGAGGCATTGTCTCCTCGCTGAAGAGCGGCTAGAGCCTCTTCTATTTTTTCTCGCGCAATGCTGATGGTATTCGCGCCTCCCTCGGAAGGCAGCGAATGCAAACGAAGATGCCCGAGCTGACGGATTTTTTCTTCCGAAGAGCCGGGGAATTTTTTTAAAAGATCGCGGTCGGTGGAGTTCGCAACTTCCGCCAGGGAAAATCGAGGAAGAGTCCCCGTGGCGATAGGCGCAGCCTCATGCCGAAGTGAGACTACATAGAAAGCCAAGTCCCAAACCTCTTTATCCGAAAGCTCGGAGAAAGCCGCCATTCCCGTTCCGGGAACCCCCAAACGGATCGTATTGAAAAGTTGATAAGGAGTGCTCTCCGACATCCCTTCGGCAAAAAAATCCGCAGCGGGGGGATCCAGACGTTTTCCCATCGGACCGTCCCCGTGGCCATTCACACCATGGCATTGGGTACAGCTTTCCTTATAGAGCTTCTTGCCATGTGCGCGATCGGGCCATCGCAAGGGGGCCACTTCCAGCCCGGCGACTTGAATAATCCGAGTCTCGAGCGCAAGGGCATCGCTTGCCACTTTTTCTGCGCTTACTTTCTTTAGAATTCCCCTGCGCAAAGACTCCAGACCAGTGAGAACTGCCTCTTCAGACTTGAGCTTCGAACTATCTTTCGCAGAAGCAATGGCGGATTCGATAAATTCGATTTGCTCCTTGTACTCGGAGTTGTTCTTGATTTTTCCATTCTCCACGGCACCGCTGTAGTCTTTTCTCACATAGCCCAGGATATGGACGACAAAACTAGCATCGCCTAGGGAATCCGCAGCCAGTACGCCTACTGTCCAGAACGAAAAAAGAAGAAAAGGAAAGAGGAGCTTCATGGCAGCCCCAACATAAAGAAGGAGCCGGGCGGGTGTCAATATCTAATTCAGACTCAGTCTGATTAGAGAAGGGAGGGGCGTCGCAATCTTATGTCTTGGGTGCAATCCAAGGGACGTCCTCGACACTTTCCAATTGATTCGCAAGACGAGCGAGAATGAAGAGAAAATCGGAGAGGCGATTGATATAGATCAACACCCACTTGTCCACCGGCTCATTCGGAAGCGAGGTCAAGTGCACCGCCGAACGTTCGGCGCGCCGGCAAACCGTTCGGGCCAAATGCAAAAGTGCAGAAGTTTTACTTCCCCCAGGAAGAATGAAATGGCGCATCTGCGGAAGGGATCCCGTGATGACATCAATCTGACGCTCGAGCCCATCTACATGTTTAGCGGTAATCACTTCGATTTTAGGATCAGCGGCCGGGGAAGCAAGCTGAGCGCCCAGCGTAAAAAGCGTGTACTGGATCTCTCCAATCACTTTCTTTAGGTGATCATGGGGAGTTTCCGCGCGCGCAAGACCGAGAAGCGCATTGAGCTCGTCGATTTCTCCATAGGCCGCAATCCTAGGGGAACTTTTTGAGACCCTTCCCCCACCGAAAAGGCCCGTCATCCCCTGATCTCCCGTTTTGGTGTAGATCTTCATGTTTTTTAAGTAGATACCGATACTTTATTGATGCTTGTCGGGACTGGCAAGCTTAAGTGGCGCTCCCTCCATTTCCCCCTCAACTCCTCGCTTCAACTTGCCGATAAGCTAACTGAAATGCTCTGGAATAAGAGCCCGAGGAACGAACATGATCCGCGTGGTGAGATTGGACGGAAAACCCATCGTGCTGAACGGCGAGCAGATCCAAAGCGTGGAAAATACACCGGACACCCTGATTACCATGACCAATGGCACGAAGTGGATTGTGCAACAGCCGGTGGACGAAGTGGTGCGGTTATTCATGGAGTACAAACGAAACCTCGAGCCCGATAAGTTTGTGAGGAAAGCATGATTATCAGTTGGATCGGTATCATTCTCTCATTGGGAGGCGTAATCCTCGGGCAATTGCTCGAAGGTGGCCACATGGAACAACTCATGCAGCCGACTGCCGCAATGATTGTGTTCGGCGGTACATTGGGAGCAACCATGCTCTCCACTACGGTTCAGGAGTTTAGCCAGGCTTTGCGATCAGTTCGAAGAATTTTCTTTTCGAATCCAGCGGATCTCGGGCCACTCATCCGGGAGATCGTGACTCTCGCGACGACCGCCCGAAAGGACGGCATTCTCGCTCTCGAGGGATTGGTGAAGAACGTGCGCAATCCTTTCTTCTCGGCCCACCTCAGGCACATCATCGATGGTTATGATCCGAATGTGTTGAAGGAAATGATGGAAGATCGCATTGCGAAGGAAGAGGATGAAAAGCTGCAAGTAGCGAAAGTATACGAGACCGCCGGTGGGTTCGCTCCGACGGTGGGAATTATCGGCGCCGTACTCGGTCTGATTCACGTGATGAGCAATCTGTCCGATTCGAGCAAGCTCGGATCGGGTATCGCCGTCGCCTTCGTAGCAACGGTATACGGAGTGGCAAGCGCTAACCTCGTATTCCTCCCGATGGCGAACAAGCTGAAAAAAATAAACCAGCATGAAATGCTGGAACTGGAATTAATTTATCATGGCCTTGTGGGTCTTCAGTCGGGTCTCAATCCTCGCGTTATCGAGGAAAGGCTGCATAATTTGATCGGCGGGCACGGCGGCGGCCCAGAAGCCGGCGGCGAGAGGAAGGCGGCTTAAGTGGCGCTCAAGAAGAGCAGACCTCCCGAGCACGAAAACTTAGATCGTTGGCTTGTTTCTTACGCAGACTTCATCACCCTACTCTTCGCATTCTTTACCGTTCTTTACGCCATTTCCCAGAGCGACAAAGCAAAATACCAAAAGGCCGTGGAAAATATTCAGCGATCCTTTCTGTCTGCGGGCGGAATTTTTCCGTTGAAGGGCACCCCCTTCGTTCCCTTTGAAAAACCGCCAGGCCTGGGATCGGAAGCGCCGCCCGCACATAATGAATCGGGCCCGTTCGGAAAAGGGGAATCCACGACCGATCGTTTCCAGGAGCAACTCCGTGGAATTTTCGAAAAAACGACTGGGTTGGGTCTGCCGGAGCCGCAAATCGACGTCGTGAAAACAGACTCGGGATACAAAGTTCGATTGGGCGAAGCAATTTTATTCAAGCCCGGAAGCGACCGGTTGAAAAGGGAATATGTTCCCTTCATGTTCGAGCTCTCAAAACGGCTTGCTCGCCTGGGAGTAGGAGTCCAAATCGAAGGACACTCTGACGCCACCCCCTACGCTACAAAGCAAACCAATTGGGAGCTTTCTATCTCCCGCGCCTACCACATCGTCCAATTTTTCGTAGATGGCGCAAGCTTTCCTCAGGAAAAAATCTCCTTGGCCGGGTATGGAGATACACAGCCCATCGCCTCCAATGACACCCCCGAGGGCCGATCCAAGAACAGAAGAGTGGAAATTTCCATCCTGACGCCGGACAAAGAAATCAACGAATTGCCTTGGTAACGAAGGGAAATTCGGGATGCGGAATTCAAAAAGCAACTCGAGAAAAAACTCCAAGAAAAAGGGCGTCGAGCTACTTTCATTTGTAGTCCCTCTTTATGACGAGGAGGAAGTCATCCCCGAGCTTCGCCGAAGAGTCGAAGCCTTTAACGCCCAGGCTCCGTGCGAAACGGAATGGATCTTCGTAAACGACGGGAGCCGAGATTCCACCGCGGCGCTATTACGTGCTTGGGCGTACGAAAAGCCCGAGATCAAGATTTTGTCCCTCTCCCGAAACTTTGGACAGCAGGCGGCCATCACCGCAGGGCTTGATCACATTTCGGGAGACGCCGTCGTCGTGATGGATGGCGATCTCCAAGATCCCCCAGAACTCGTGCTTCAAATGTTGCTAAAGCATCAGGAAGGGTTCGATGTAGTTTATGCAAAAAGAATGAAGCGGGACGGAGAAAGCTGGCTGAAGCTCGCTTCGGCAAGTATCTTTTACTGGGTGATGAAAAAGTTCGTGCACGGAGATCTTCCCGAAAATGTCGGCGAGTTCCGCTTGATGTCTCGTCGAGTGGTGGAGGCGCTGCAAACCCTGCGCGAGGGCCATCGATTCATCCGGGGAATGACCACCTGGCTCGGCTTCCCCCAAACCGCTATTCTTTTCGAGCGCCCTCCAAGAGAATTTGGCGCGACCAAGTTTCCGTTTCTGAAAATGATGCGATTCGCCTGCGATGCAATTTTTTCCTTTTCTAGCCTTCCCATCCGTTTGGGTGTTTACCTAGGCATTCCATTCATGTTGTTGGGAGCGGGTATGGGAACCTATTCCCTTTACCAGAAGCTTTTTCTAGGTGGTCTCGTTCCAGGTTGGGCCTCACTCGTGGTCTTAACGAGTCTTTTCGGAGGTATTCAACTCTTCTGCCTTGGAATTTTCGGAAGCTATGTCGGGCGAATTTACGAGGAGATGAAGTATCGACCCTTGTACATCATTGAGGACGCCGTGAATCTCGCTGGAATTACCGCTCCTACGAGAGCAGTCGTACCGTCGAAGCGCTCTGCTTCCCAATCGATATCCCCTATCCGACGGTCCATGGGAGGTTGAGAAAAAGCAGTGAAAGACTCTGGCCAACTCAGAATTCAGCGAGAACAGGAGCATTTTGATCATCTCGCAAGGGAAGATACGATATTCGAAGGATCGAGCGAGTTTGATTACCTTTCTCACCCCTGCGTGCCCGAGAATCACAAATTGTTGCAGCTCTTTCCGAGCGGCTTTCAAGGAGTTCGGATACTTGACCTGGGTTGCGGGCTCGGCGAGGCGAGCATCGCGTTCGCTAAACGAGGAGCGAGAGTTACCGGCATCGATGTGTCTTCGATCAGCATTGCCCGTGCAAAACGCCTGCTCTCTAAAGACGGAGCCTCTGCGGAATTCCAGGTGGTGGATGGATACAAGCTTCCTTTTCAAGAAGGGGAGTTCGACCTCGTCTACGGAAACGGCGTGCTTCACCACCTAGACCTGGAACAAAGTCTTCCCGAAATTCGACGCGTACTAAAGCCACACGCCCTGGGATACTTCATCGAGCCTGCGATCGGAAACCCGATCATTGCCGTCTATCGTTCGCTTGCGAAGAAGCGTCGCTCCACGGATGAAAGGCCTTTGAGCAAAAAGGAGTATGCCCTTATCACACGGGAATTCCCCCATATGGAGGTTTTTCATTTTCAATTGGCGCAGCTCTTCGTTTTTTTGAAAATCTTCTTCATCGAATGGGAACATCCTAGTGCCGTCAGCTATTGGCGCCTTCCCATTCAGTTCCCCTCTCGTTACCGAAGATTCTATGATTGGGGAGGGCAAGTGGATCGTATCTTACGTAAGTGGATGCCGCGGCTGTTCGCAAGGCTTTGCTGGAACCACCTTCTAATTCTCCACAAAGACTCCGAACATCAGGACTAAGGGCGAGTGGCGGATTGAAAGGGGGAGGACTCCAAACCTGGCTGCTCGCCTACTTTGCGAGGGGCGGCTTTTCTTCCGTTTAAGAGATCGGATACCTGGGTCAGGGAATCAATCGGCGGGGGACCTGAATCTTCGCCGTTCTTCTTATCACCGGAGCGGCGATCGTTGTCTTCAGTGGGTTCCAGAGTTTGGTGCTGTTTTGGAGGCAAAGCGAGAACCAATGAACAGAGAAACGGAAAAATGATCAAAACTGATTTCATGAGTGAGCTACCCCCGGTAAGTTTTTATTATAACCCATCGCATCGCGAAAAGACTACGGCCGCAAAGTGACACCTTGCGGCCGTAGCTAAAATGGCTAACTTTTAGTCGTGTTGTCGACGTAAGAAGGTCGGAATGTCGTATTCCTCCGACTCGAAGAAGCGTTTTCCGATTTCTCTCGCAAGCTGCCTTGCTGATTTTAGATCCGCCGAGATAGGGGCTTCTCTTTTCTGCACCACTGGAGGAACCATGTTCGCATTCGGCGACGGCTCAGACAAAGTCACACTGGGGGCCTCGGCCGGCGGAGCTATTTCCGACTTCGCCGGTGTAATCACATCTCCCGCATCAGGCTGTACGACCGGGTTGAAGCCGGTTGCAATCACGGTCACGCGGACTTCATCTTTCAGAGTCTCATCAATCACCGAACCAAAGATGATCTCCGCGTCCTCATGTGCTTCTTCCGTAATGAGCGAGGAGGCTTCATTCACTTCGAATAGAGTAAGATCCG
>JAHFAF010000392.1 GCA_023250715.1 Pseudobdellovibrionaceae bacterium
TCTTAACGCGCTAGTTTCTCCCTTCAGCTCGTGCCTAAGTGATGCAATCTCTCCTCTGAGAGAGCTAGCCTCTCCCTTCAGCTCGTGCCTAAGGGAAGCAATCTCACCTCTGAGAGCACTAGTCTCTCCTCTGAGAGAACTAGTCTCTCCCTTCAATTCGTGCCTCGATGCTCCGATCTCCGCCCTGAGTTCATCGCGAACGCTCAGCACCAGGCCAACGCTCGCGGGAGCGTCCGAATGGCGCACATTTCTAACATTCAATTTTCTTTTGGTGGGCTTCTTCGGCATCGACCCCTCTCATTCTCTTGATAACTTACGGTCCCGCCGATTTCAATGTCGCGTGAGGAGCGTTCGGGTCATGAGATTTAAATTTTTTCTATTAACTTTTCTCTAAGAACTCAAGATGAATGCGTTGCGCGGCGGACTCTAGGCTCTGGCTGGAAATCGCCACGGTGAATGAGTGCGAATTGCAGACCGCGAGTAAACTCTCCACGCCGCAGTCCTTTAATGCCCGATAGAGTCGGGGAAGGACGTCCGCGCTTCCCGTGATTCCCTCGCCCACAACGGAAAGGATCGCGACCTTCGGAATCTCTTCGAAAATCACGTTCTGAGTCTCGAGAAGGCGCTTCACCTGCGCCACCCGTTCTTTGTCCGCTAGAAAGCAGACTTTGCCTTCCGCAAAATGAAAGAAGCGTAAGGGGATGCCTTGTACTTCCAAGGCGTCGAGCAAGGTTTGCGGCAACATTGCGCAACGAAAATAGGTGTAGCCGTCTTTAGTGGCGATCCCGCGAATTTGGGTGGATTCCATCGTTTCCTCTCGATTCAAAACTAATTCAGTGCCGGCGCAGTCGGAATTCGCGCTCGAAGCAATTCTCACCTTTACTTTAAATCGCTTCGCTACCTCTATCGACCGGGCATGCATCTTGGCACCCAAACTCGCTAACTCCAACGCTTCATCGTACGTGCAAAGGCGGATCAACTTCGCATTCGGGACGAGGCGCGGGTCTGCTGTGAAAAGCCCATCAACATCGGTCAAGATATCGCATCGATCGGCTCCTAAAGTCGCCGCAAGAGCAACAGCGGAAGTATCCGATCCGCCTCGTCCTAAAGTCGTAATTTCCTTCTCGCGGCTCACGCCTTGAAAGCCCGCGACGATTACGACCTTTTTCTTCTCCAATTCCTCGCGGATGCGATTGGCCCGGATTTCCACGATTCGAGCGTCCGTGTGGGTACTGGTCGTAAGAATTCCGCTTTGGGAACCGGTAAAAGAGATCGCAGCCACTCCTCGTTCGTGCAAAGCCATCGCCAAAAGCGCCATCGAAACCCGTTCACCCGCCGTCATGAGCATATCGAGCTCGCGCTGAGGGGGATGCTTCACCGTCTTATTCGCCAGCACAATTAGATGATCAGTCATCCGCCCCATAGCGGAGGCCACTACCACTACCTGGTCGCCGGTATCACAAACGCCTTGAATGCGGGCTGCGGCCCTTTGAATGTGGCGGGGAGTGGCCAAGCTAGAGCCACCGTATTTCTGAACGATTAGGGCCATCTTTGTACCGACGTAGCAGTGTGGAAGCTTCCTGGCAAAGCATCTTTCCGTGGTGTAGGATTCCGCACCAATGAGCGTCAACAAGCGGAAATTCCCCTGGAAACTAGCCGGCGCAGTGCTACTCACCGTCGGACTAATTTCTTACGTCGCCCTCAATAAAGGCGTTTCTTTCGATGCCGTGGGGGAGGCCCTTGCACGCTTCAAATGGAACGTGGTTTTGAGCGCATTTGGCTTTGTACTGCTTCAGAACCTATTCATTGTTCTAAGACTTTGGGCATTGCTGCCGGAGAGAAGCGGTCTCTCTCTTTTTCAAGTGGCCCATGGGATTATCTACGGCCAACTCGTCAACACGTTTTTCCCGGCACGCGCTGGAGACGTTCTCAAAGCCGTTATTTTCAATAAAGCCGGGAACTCGAATGTGCCTCTCATGACGGGGGCCGGTGTAATCGTCGCCGATAAAATCGTCGATATTTTTGGTTTACTCGTACTTATTTTCATCAGCGGTGCTTACGCGGTTCCGGAGCTGGTTTGGGTGCCGCCCGTCCCCACCTGGGTTCTTGCCCTGATTCCCATTGCATTCTTGATTCTCTATGCAATTTTTCGATTCTTTTTTCAGGAAAAATTGATGCAGGCTGCGAGCTGGTGGAATAATTTTCACACCGGATTTCACAGTCTCATACGCCCTCGCCAGGTCCTCACTTCGCTATTTATTGGCCTGGGCTCTTGGACATTCGAAGCGATCGCCCTGCAGATTCTTACCGCACACCAGGGCACGGCGATTGGACTAGATCGCGCGGTCTTTCTCTTGTGTCTTTTGAATCTAGCAATTGCCATCCCTATCTCTTTGGCGAATTTAGGAGCCTTTGAAGCCTCGCTTGTGTTCGGCTTGAGCACATTTGGTGTTGCGACGGCTGCGGGAATCGCGATCGCCACTCTTCACCACAGCCTCCAGCTGGCGGGCATTATCTTCTTGAGTATACTAATCGCTCTACGCAGATGGAGGAGCCCAGTGCCGGATAAATCGTTGTCGAAAGAATTTCGCGTTCAGCTCGAAGATAAGAAGAAAGCTATCGAATATTTCGAGAGTGTTTCGAAGGATTACGACGGCACAGTCAGCAAGGGGATATTAAAAATACCCCGCGACCTTGAGCGTGCGGTGGTGCTCAAATACGCTAAGTTGGATGATCCCAAAGCAACGATGATCGACGTCGGCTGCGGCGCCGGCTTCTATGCGCTGGAAGCCAAGAAGAACGGCATGACGGTGTGGGCCGTCGACGCTAGCCCCGGTATGGTATTGCGCCTTCAAGATAAAGTAGATGCAACTAAAGTAGTCGACGTGGAAACTATGGATTTCGATCAGCAGTTCGACCGTGTCGTTTGCGCGGGCGTTTTGGATTTTGTCCTAAATCCGGAAAAGGCGTTTAGAAATCTTTGTAAACTCGTCGCTCCGGGCGGAAGACTTGTCATTCTTTCCCCTCGCAAAGGACTCGGCGGCCTTTTCTACCGCGTGGAAAAACATTTCTTCGGCATTCACATCAATCTCTATACACTGGATTGGCTGAGAAATATCGCCGAAGAGAGCGGTCTCGCTCTTCGCGATCACCATCACCCACTGCCCACCAACATGGCGGTTCTTTTTGAGCGTCCCGCCGTATTAAGGTCCTAGGTGCTTTACTACGAAGTAGCCCTTACCTGAATTTTCCACGCGAAGCTGAAAGCTCTTTCCGTTCTTTAGTCCCTCGATGAGATATTTTAAGGGGCCGTTTCCTACGACAGGGCCATTGTGAGTAACAAAGAAAGACTGAGCATCCTCATATTTAGTGAAAGGAAACGTATAGAAAATTCGCGTAGGTTCAGTCGGCCTCATTCCTCTGTCCACCCACACACATTCCCCGAGTCCCGGAGTCGCGGCTACTTGGCCAGGCTTGAAATGAATATCGGCCCCATAATAGGGCGCTTGCGGATTTTGAAAGCTAAAATTCCCATACAGGCCCGAGCCCCCTTTACACATCAGCGTGTAATCAACGGGATAAGCAGCTGAAGCGAAGAAGAGCGTGGCTAGAGCGAAAAAAGTGAATTTCATTAGAACCCCCCACGCCAAGAAAGCTACTTGGAGCAATCAAAGTCAATGGTAAGTCGGAAGTATTGACACTATGAATCAAGAATGGTTTTTCAAATGAATGGGGTTTCGGGGTTGGGTTTTTCTCACTGCTTTTTTCCTTTTTGTTCCTATTTCCGCGAGCGCCGTTTGCAAGAAGATACAGACAGCCCTTGGGAGTTTTGACGTCCATTACCGAGAGACGCCTAAACATCCTGCAGTCCTTCAAGAAGTAATTCCGGATTACGACCCGACCGAGGAAGTGATCTTCGCCTTTAACTTCCACCACACCAGTCTTTATCTGGGCCGGTACTTTTGGGATTGGGACTCGACGGCCTACCGCATACGCGAAAATCCTCGAGCCGTTGCCGGTCAGGTATTGGTAAAGATTCGAGTAGGTAAAGAATACATCGCGGAATTGGAAAAATATGTCGAGACTGAGTCCTTTCGAAACATGAAAGCGGGAACTTGCGAGCTACGTTCCCTCTACGTTCTTCAAAAACACGGCGTCTTTTTAAATGGCCCTGTTCCGCTATCGGGCTACACGCTCCTGGAAAGAGCGATTGAAAAGGGGTTCGCTAACTCCACAGGGCAACCCTTTCCCTCCACAGTTTATGCCATTCACA
>JAHFAF010000393.1 GCA_023250715.1 Pseudobdellovibrionaceae bacterium
CGCCGACCTCGAGGTTTACATGCATGTCGTACCGGTGGATCTTGTTAATTCCAGGAATCTTCGCTTCATATCGCTCTGCAATGACACCCACGTCTTTTATCGTGGTGGGTCTTTCTTCCTTTAAACGTTTGAAGGTAACCGGCTTTGTCTTTTGACGGGGGAATTGAACATCTCCTTGAAGCTCGTCTTTGTCGTATTTTACGGTTTTTAGCTTTTGGTCGTAGATGTAGAGCTTGACTACGTCGCCATCGATTTTAATCTCGCTCTTAAAGGGAGGTGCATCTCTTAGAACTCCTCCTTGTGGTGCCGGCTCCACTGCGGCCTCATGGTTATGTCCATCATGGGCAAAGAGGGGAATTCCAACTATTGTAGCGGCTAGCAGGGGAAGCAAATACTTTCTCATGCGTTTCTCCTTAGTGTTTTTTTGAGAGGATTATTTCAGCCTCCGGGTTTTTGGCCACAAGGCGTTCCGCCGACTTGCGCCCAAATCGATAAAAAATCGCTGGCGTCAGAAAAATATCAAGAAGTGTCGAGGATAAGAGTCCTCCAACGATGACCACCGCCACGGGATGCAAGATCTCCTTGCCAGCCTCGTCTTTGGCGATGACCAGCGGAATGAGCGCCAAAATAGCGGAAAATGCAGTCATCAAAACTGGCACCAAGCGCTCCAAAGAGCCTCGAATTACCATCTCCTTAGTGAAGCTCTCGCCTTCTTCCTTCATGAGATGAATATAGTGGCTAATCATCATGATGCCATTTCGAGAGGCGATTCCGCAGAGAGTAATGAAGGCAATTAGGGTCGCGACGGAAAAGGTCCGATCCGTGAGAAAAATCGCGATGACAGATCCAACGAGCGCCAGCGGAATATTGACCATGATCTGAAAAGCCACTGCGAAGGATTTGAAATTAGCATAGAGAACGAGAAAGATTCCCAAAATCGAGAGGACCCCTAGTAGAGTAACCATCCTGGTGGCCTGTCTTTGGCTTTCGTATTGCCCACCAAATTCCACGAAATACCCCGGAGCAAACTTCACGGTTTCCAGAATCCGACCCTTCACATCGCTGACAATAGACTCGAGATCGCGCTTTACCGTATTAAAGGAAATGGCAATCCGGCGCCTAAGATTCTCTCGCTCAATAATATTCGGACCGCTCGTCTCGAAAATATCAGTGATTTCTCCCAGAGTGATCACTTGGCCAGTGGGGAGTGTTTTAGCGGGAAGTCTTTTGATAGCTTCGATATCCTTCCGTGATTCTTCGTCCAGCCGGATAAAGACGTCGAGATAGCGATCTTTTTCGATAATTCTCGTGACTGGTACTCCTTGAAGCATTGCTTCAAGAGACTCGATGATCTCTCCAGGCACAAGCCCATGCCTCGCCAGATCCTCGCGAACCGCATAAATCTTGTACTGAGGAAAGAGCACTTGTCCTTCGATCTGGAGATCTACGATACCCGGAACATCACTAATTGCATTTTTTATTTCAGCTGCCTGTTGGCGCAAAATTCTTAAATCTGATCCAAAAAGTTTAAGAGCTACTTGTGCTTTGACTCCTGAAAGGACGTGATCCAGCCGGTGGGTGATGGGTTGACTGACTCCAGCGTATCCATCGGCGGGAATGACGGTCTTTATTTTTTCTCGAATATCTGAGAAAACTTCGGCTCTCGAACGCTTCAACTTCTTGAGCGCGATTTCAAACTCCGAGTGATTCACTCCGGCCGCGTGATCATCCTCTTCGGCGCGGCCCGTTCACCTTCCGATGGAGACAACTTCAGGAACTGCTAGCAAAGCCTTATCTATGGATGTCGCTAGCCGACTCGATGCTTCCAGGGAAATTCCCGCCCTAACACTTACCTCAGCCATCGCGCTTCCTTCGTTAAAAGGGGGAAGGAAATTCGCGCCCATGAAGGGAATTGCTAATAGCGCCAAACCCACCAACGCAAAGGAGCCGGCAGTCACTTTAAGTGGATGTTCGAGAGTGCGCTCAAGAATTCTCTTATCTAGAGATTTAAGTTTGCGCACCAGCCAACCGTCCGCCTCCTCTTTCAGGTGAACCCGAGGGAGAAGATAAGAACAGAGGACTGGAGTCACTGTCAGAGAAACGACAAGGGAGGCAAGAAGCGATACCACATAGGCGATTCCAATGGGGGTGAATAGACGCCCCTCGACACCGGAGAGAGCGAAAAGTGGAATAAATACGAGGCAAACTATGATTGTGGCCAGAACTATCGAGTTTCTAATTTCTGAAGACGCTTCGTAGATGACCTGTAGGGCGTGTCTTGGTTTTTCTCTTTGCCGGTTTTCTCGAAGTCTCCTGAAGACGTTTTCGACATCCACGATAGCGTCATCAACAAGTTCTCCGATAGCAATGGCCAATCCCCCAAGCGTCATCGTGTTCACTCCAATACCAAAAAAGTGAAACACGATGGCCGTGACAAGAAACGAGAGAGGAATGGCGGTGAGCGTGATAATCGTCGTTCTAAAATTGAGGAGAAAAAGAACGAGAACGATGGTGACCATGATGGAGCCGTCTCGTAGAGCTTCCACCACATTTCCAATGGCCGAATTAATAAATTCCGACTGCTTAAATAGTGCGGGCTCGACTTGGACATCAGCTGAAAGCGACTCTTGAATCTCTTTCAGTGCCTTATCAACTTGTTCGGAAACCCGAATGGTGTCAGCTTGAGGTTGTTTTTGAACCATCAGAATGACACCGGGTTTTCCGGAAATAGAGGCATCTCCTCTTTTGGGTGCGGGAGCGAACTGAACTTCAGCAACCTGATTCAGAAGAACTGGATTTCCCATGTGAACGCCGATCGTGCTCTTGGCAATTTCCTCATGGTGAAGAATGCGACCGAAGTTTCGGATGAGCCATTCCTTATCCCCCTTGGTGATAAACCCACCTCCCGATGCTTCAGAAAGCTTCGAGACATGATCCTTGAGTTCTTCAATCGTGATAAGTTTTGTTCTTAATTTCTCTGCATTGAACAATACTTGAACTTGAAGTTGATCCCCACCAATAACAATGACTTGGGAAACGCCTGGAATCATGAGAAGCCTTGGGCGAATTGTCCAATCAGAGAGTGTTCGTAGCTCAGCCTGGCTTGTCTTTCCCTCCTTGCTCAAGACTCCTATCATCTGAATTTCGCCCATGATGGACGACGTGGGAGACAAAAAGGGTGAGACACCTTGCGGCAGGCGATTTTTCGCTAATTGTAGTCTTTCCGAAACGGCGAGTTTGGCAAACTTAAGCTCCGTTCCCCACTCAAATTCCGCGCGAATGACCGAAAGACCCGTCGCGGAAGACGAATAAATATGAGTAATCCCCGGCATGCCGTTTAGCACGGTTTCAATCGGGCGGGTTACGACCGTTTCGACTTCCTCAGGCGCCATGCCACGGACATCAGTAATGATATTGACAGTCGGTCGATTTAAGTCCGGAAAGACGTCAACTGGAAGATTTCTGAGCAGAATCCATCCGTAAACAACTATGCACGCCGTCCCCGCAATCACAAGTGTTCTGTGCCGCAGGGAAAACCGAATTATGGAATCGAGCATTAGGCCCTATTCTATTCTTGAATCGCCGGGTTCAAATTGTGCTTGGCGCCACTGCACGGTCGCCACGTATAGGGCGCCGTCCTTGCGTTGACCCTTGAAAGTCCCCAACTGGGACTCGCTGAGAATCATGCTCTCCTACAAGCCCTCCACATCGAAAGCGAAAACGAACGGCGCAGGGGAAACAGTTTTGAGAGGCTGAGATGGCTTACAGCCCCCAAAAGAATCGCCGGCGTTCGTGAAGACCCACCCTAAAAGTCGAGCGGAGAGGGTGAGGTTTTTCATCCAGAAACGCCCAAACTTATCCACGTGGAGCTCGAGTCCGGGCAACTCCTCTTTCAAGAAGGCGATCTTATCGGTAAGCACGTCGGATGTCCCATCCTGTAAAACCGCAAGACTAACCTGATCATTGTCGACCTGCGCCCCAAGATAAAGGTCCCTTGGAAATTGAACCGTCGAACAGGCCATGGAAATATCTTTATAAGTAAACCTAGGTGTAAGTTTGAGCCAGAATACGTCGGCCGCTAAAATACCATGGCTAAAACAAATTCCAGTAAGTACTGCTAAGGTCCAAATTCGTCGCATAGTCCACCCAATCGATCATAATTTCTATGGAAAGGCCCCTGGCTCATACTCTTTCTGAACCAATTGCATAGTCGCCTCGTAAACCTCGCCATCACTTCGACAGGCACAAATGCCGTCGGCTCAAACGG
>JAHFAF010000394.1 GCA_023250715.1 Pseudobdellovibrionaceae bacterium
GAAAAAAGAGACGGAAGTCCACTATGAGCTTGAGGTGGGCTTCGGATTTTTGGTTCCGGGATTTATTTCAAAGAAGCTCACGGAAGTGAGTTTGCCAAAAATGCTTGAGAGTTTCGAGAGCCAAGCGCAGAGTCTGGAGTAAGCATGGCGGACGAGAAAGAAAAAGACAAAGAGGAATCGAAAGCTTGGTGGTCAGAGATGGTACGGGATCTCACCGCTACAGGGCTTGCGACAATTTTCATGACGGAGGATTCGGTAAGAAGCCTTCTTAAAGACAAGAATCTTCCCAAGGAGCTTTTGACCCCGCTTCTGGACGGTTTTTCCAAGAAGAAGGATGATTTTTACGGCGTCGTTGCCAAAGAAGTCGGCCGCGTGCTTTCGAAAATTGATGTCAGTAAAGAAGTCGGAAAGTTTCTCGAGAAACACAAGGTCCACCTCGAGGCGAAGATTTCCTTCGAACCCAAGGATTCACAGGAAGCTAAGGGAGAGGATGCATGAAAGAGCCGAGACTAGAGCCTATAGCTACCAAGGATGCTCCTGCCGCTATCGGCCCGTACAGTCAGGCCATTCGATTCGGCCAATTTCTTTTCATGTCAGGGCAAATTCCTCTCGATCCCGCATCCGGAACTATAGTGGGGGCGACGGTCGAGGAACAAACCGAGCAGGTGATGAAGAATCTGAGTGGAGTTTTGAAGTCTCAGAACTTGAACCTTTCGCACCTGGCCAAAACCACCGTGTTTTTGAAGAATATGGGGGACTTCGCGAAATTTAATGGGGTGTATGAGAAACACCTGAAGGCTCCCTTTCCGGCCCGTGCTACGATAGAGGTAGCCCGTCTTCCCAAGGATGCCTTGGTGGAGATTGAAGGCATCGCCGTCTATCCTTAAAGCGCATGAAACTTTCCCTTTCGATCACCCTCTTGGCCTTTTCCCTGACGGCCTGGTGTGCTTCGCCGATCATTCTAAATGGCACTGCCGCCACGGTGGGCAATCGTTTAGTGACCATTCAAGACGCTCGTTTTTATCGTGCCCTTCAGCGCTTTCGAGAGGGGGAGAGTGATGTCTTTCGGGCCGAAGAGGGGGAAGAACTGAGACGAACCGTGCAGAAGCTTGTTCTCGATGAGATGGTATTCGCCGAGATGAAGAGCTTTCAGTTTGAGGCCGGGAATCGGGCGGAGGCCGAGAAAAATCTCCGCGCCGAGCGTTCAAAAGGAAAGAGTCGCGAAGGGGTTTGGAAGGAGTTTTTACTTCGCTTCGGAAAGACTGAGGCGGTCGCTGTCGATAGGCTACACAAAACTCTCCAGGTCGATAAGTTCTTGCAGAAAAAAGTGGAGACACTTACCCCCATTGTGACGGAAGCCGAGGCCGAGCGCTACTTTCAACAAAATCAATCGCGCTTTTATGGAAATACCTTCGATCATTTGAAGCCTAGTATTATTTTGCGTTTGAAAAAAGAGCGCATGCAAAAGGGGCTCGAGGAATGGGTGAAATTTCTCGAGGACAAATACGGCGTGAATAATCTTTTGGAAGGGTAATGGAATCGATCCTTCCGCTTCAATCCAACCAAGTAGATCACATTCAGGCAATTGCACGGGATTCGTTTCCCATCGTCTGGTCCCAGAAAGAATTTCTGTATTTTCTGGAGCACCCACTCGCGGTGAATTTGGGCTTATCGGCAGAGGGTGGGCTCCAAGCCTATTTCATCGGACTTTTGGTAAGGGGTGAACTTGATATTGTTTCCATCGCGACTGCGAAGGCGGAGCGACAGAAAGGAAAGGCCGGGCGTCTTTTGAAATATGTTCTAGACCTTCCAAAGATAGAGCAGGCTTATTTGGAAGTGGAAGCGAATAATCTTCCCGCTCACCGTCTTTACGAAAAACTTGGGTTCTCGGTGACCGGCACCCGCCGAAAATATTATCAACATACACTCGATGCGCACCTAATGAAGTGGAAGCGTTCCTAAGTTAGTATTCGATTCAATAAAGGAGGGTTAATGCGAAGTGTCTTAGGTTTGCTTTTTCTGTCCTGCGTGGCTCATGCCGATGTGTGTCAGTATCTTCCGAGCCCCTTGAAATTTTCGGGTGAGTTCGGCAAGGTCACGGCAACATCGCTCGAGTGTGAGCACTTGCTGAGAGTCACAAAGTACGAAACAGAGCATTTTCGCACCGGGCCCACGGGGAGAACTTCCGTCCTTCACTTTCGATCGGATTTACCCGCGGCGTTTTTGGACAAAATGAGTTTTGTGGGGTTGTTGGGGCCGGATTGCGATATCGCCGTGGACAAGAAGTTGGAGTTGGGTGGAAAGACCTACCGAATTCATTCGGAAGGAATAGTGGATGCGGATTTTATTCTCGTCACTGTAAAGGTGAAAGTTTTTCAAAACGGTGCTGAGGTCTGCCACCTGGAGAGTGAGTATTCCGGGTTTTCCAATTAGGCGGGACCAGAAGAGACCAAACGTTGGGCTAGAATGCGCGCGAGGTTTTTCCACGCACAGGCAAGGTCTGCTTCGCTCGCCAATTTTTCAAAGGCATGCAGTGATAATAGGACAATCTCGGCCTTCTCAGAGGCTACCGTGACGTTGGCCGTTCGGGGCGTTCCCAAGACAAATCCAACCTCTCCAAAGATCTCTCCCTCGCCCAATACAGCCTGAACGCGACCGCCTTTATTCACTTCGAGCGCGCCTTTTTTTACGAAGCCTAGGCTCTTGCCGCCGTCCCCAGTCGCCAATACTACGTCCTTGAACTTCCCATCGATTTTTACGGCATGGGAAAGAAGTTGTTTTTTCCCTTTATCCGTCAGGCCTTGGGTAATGGAAGTGTGAAACTCGACGGCCTCCGTCTCGGACACTTGAGAAAAACCGCTCACGGCATCTTCCTCTTCCAAGGAAAAATAGAGCTGCCAATCTCGTCCGGCATTTTCCTTGGGGAATCCCTGTTCCCGAGCGATGGAATAAAAGGGAGAGCCGACCTGTTTCAAAAAATCGTAATCGTGAGGCACCAAGAAAAGAGGGAGTCGGTAGCCGCCAAAGGGCGAGGGCAAAGCTCCCGCTAAGGGCCGAAATCCCAGCTCGCGGTACGCGGGAAAAAGATTGGGCTCGCAAACGATGCAAGAAAGAACGAACTGGGTAATCCCCCAGCGGTAACACTCATTCGCGAGCAAGATCCCCGCATGCCCTTTTCCCCTGTGGTCTCGAAGAACCGCAAATCGAGACACGATTGCAATTCTTGGCAAGAGGTCACTTGGAAATTCATGGAGTGCGTACTCTTTATCGTACAGCTTATGGCCCTTGAAGTGATTCGCAGGCGTAATTCGAACTGCCCCGATAATTTCGCCAGTTTTTGTGTCACGACAAGCCAAGTGGGTGCTGACAGCATCGAATTCGTCTTGCTTAGCGGGCGAATACCCGCTGGGAGCATCTCGTCGAAGCTCAACGCCGAACACCTGTTCGCGAACTGCGAGACACTTCGCGAGCTCGGGGCCCTGCGCGACGGTGCATTCATAACGAACTGAAAGGCTGTCCAGGGCATGCCGAAAGGGGGCAAAAAGTGGGGAAGACATAGTCTTATTTTACACTATTGGCTTCGCCTAGGGTGTTGGTCCCACGATAGCACCACGACTGGCACCAGTCCTACCAAATGGCCCCTCCGAGATTCCTTTTCCGTGCGGGAGGTCTGGGTTTTTAGCTGGCACATCCCTTGCGATAGGCAGTGAAGTGTTAAGAGTTCGCCCAAGGGGGGCGACGAAACTTAGGAGTTATTTGTGAGAAAGACTTTATCTGTATTTTTACTTTTGGTGGGTTTTCAAGGGGCTTTTGCGACGTCCATCATGGGAACGTCTCTCGATTTTCAAACGTATCTGAAGCAAGGTGGAAAGATTCGCCATGAGCTCAGTGTTTATTTCGATGGAACGGTAGTGGATCGCGATATGCGCTCGGCTAGCCCCGTTTACAAAGTCGTCGTTCGTTTGACCGCGGATCAAATGGATCGCATTAACCGTCTGATTCGTCGGACTCGTCCTGCGATCATGCGATTCGAGCTTTCCGGTGCCCGCTGCTTCATGGCCGCGTTTACGCATAATAAATACACCGCAGATAATTTCTCGGTTCTTCTTCGGGACGGAGACATGTGCGACGGTGGCTTTAACGTGAATATTCGTCCGGCCGCGAAGAAATTAGTAAACGTGCTCAATGTTCTCGAGAGCGCTGCGCACTCGCGGATGGCTATCGTAGACGTCGAGCACCAGGTCGAGGCGGCCCTTCGTT
>JAHFAF010000395.1 GCA_023250715.1 Pseudobdellovibrionaceae bacterium
TTGGTTATCGTTGACGATGAGGGTGAATTGCTTCTTTAGGCGCTCGCGCTCGGCATCGCGCTTGGATTGGGAGCCGCTTCCGCCGCGGGGGCGCACGTAGACAAAGTAAACGTAAAGGGCGCCAATGAGCATTCCGCCGATATGGGCGAAATGGGCGACATTATCGCGAGGGTTTCCTTCCACGCCCATGACGAGCTCCATGCCGGCCATAACCAGCACGAAGTATTTCGCCTTCATGGGAAAGAGGAAGAAAACCAAGAAATAACGACTGCCGTAAAAGATTCCGTACGCCGCGAGAACTCCAAAAATGGCTCCACTCGCCCCGATAATCGGATGGGTAAGCCGGCTTGGATCGGAAAAGGCTAGATTGACGGCGAAATTGAAAACACCCGCACCGATACCGCACAAAAGAAAATAGCGGAAGAAGCGCGCCTCTCCCATCTTGAGTTCAATCTCGGCGCCGAAGTACCAAAGGATCAGCATGTTCAAAAGCAGGTGCAGCGGGTGCCCATGCATGAAAATATAGGTCACAAATTGCCAAACCCATCCCTGTTCCTTCACCGCTTGAGGAACCAGTCCAAGAATTTCATTCAGGTTCAGCCCATTGATCTGAAACCCTAGGTTAGAGAGGACAAAGTCTACAAAGTAAAAGGCGACACAGGTGATGATGAGAGACTTTGTGACTTTAGTAAGTGGGGGGACCGGGCTCAGTTGATCGTAGCGCATGTTAATTAGATTGAAGTTATGGGTTTACAATCTCTTCCAACTCGACAAGTACCCCTCCCAGCGAGCGAGGGTGAATGAACAAAGCTTTTCCGCGAGCCGCTTTACGAATACCCGGGGGCAAAACTTCAAGTCCTGCCTTTTCGAGTGTTGTCTTCCAACGTTCGAGTCCCTCGACCTCAAAGCAAACGTGATGCATTCCCCCCTCGGGACGCTTGCTCAAGAACTTGGAAATGGGGGAATCGGAAGAGGTCGGCTCCAAAAGTTCAATTCTAAATTCGGGAGAAACCTCCACCGGCACCATAGCGGCCTTCACTTTTTCCGTCGGAACATCGTGAATCGTTTCTACCTCGAGCGCCAGCGACTTCAATTTTTCCGCGATTTTAGAAATCTCCGGACAGGCCAGAGCGATATGGGAAAGTTTAACCGGCATTGCGGGAAGTTACCTTACGAAGCACGGATCCATCAATCGTTATCGCTGCTGCCGGAATCCCCCTCCTGCTGAACCCCACCAAAAGCGGGCTCGCCCGCTTCCTCTATCAGAGGAACCCCTTGCGTATTTCGCATCGGCATTCCTTGTCGCTTCTCGACCAATTCCCGGCTCTGTCTCAAATTATCCGCAGCCTTCGCCTTCTGCTCGGCGAAACAATTGCGGTAAGCTTCCATGTCCTTGCCCTTGAATTTCGCGCAAGCCGCCATCCATTCCGCACGTTGAAGGCCGTTTGAATCCTCTTCCCCCACCATTCCACGCGTGCTCCCCGAATAGGGGCTCTTCGAAGTGGAAGGGCCGGATGGGGGAGCTCCCACTCCCTTAAAGACATCATCGCTAAAAATCTTTTGTCCCTGGCCGGGCCACGGGCTTTGTTGGGGGGCATTTTGAATATTCACATTCACGTTGGGCACAGCTGGGCCGCCAGCTTCTTCACTGTGAATGGGATTAACGAAGAATAGGAGAGCCAGGATTAGGGCTCGTTTCACGCACTACCTGCCTTGTCTTGGGGTGGTTCTATAAGGATATCACGGTTTGGACGGAGGGCTCAACCCATTCAGCCAACCGTGTCAAAGAAGTAGACAGCGCTTTGACTTGATGCGCCTATAAGGTATGAACGGATGCACCGATAAGCAGTGAACTAAGGAGTTTAGCGATGAGCAAATTGGATACTAAGGAAGTCGTAAGCGCATTGGACAAGATTTTGGAAGCGGAGCTCTCCGGAGTCGTACGCTACCTCCATTATAGCTTTATGATTTTCGGACCCAATCGCATTCCCATCACTAAATGGTTTCGCGATCACGCCAATGAGGGCATGGCCCACGCCATCTTAATCGGAGAAAAAATCACGGCTTTGGGCGGCCACTGCTCGGTGAAAGTGAAGCCCGTGCCCGAGAGCAATAATCACAATGTGCTCGAGATGCTTTCCGAGTCTTTGGATTACGAAAAAGAAACCCTTCAACTTTATTACAGCCTCCTCGAAAAAGTCGGCGGCGATGTCCCGCTCGAAGAAATGGTCCGCGGTCTTATCGCGGATGAAACGATGCACGTCGAAGAAGTTGAGAAGATGACCAAGAGCGCCAAATAAAGGCTGTCCAAGGTCGTTTCTCTGCCGAAAATTGTCACTGCCGGCCTAAAGCTAGGCACAATCATCCTGGCACTCGCTTTGCTCCTATGCGATCGCTGGAGGAGCGTTAGGCATGGCACGTTCAAAGAAGAACCAAGAAGAAATTGAGAATTTAGAACCCGAAATGGATGAAGCTCTTGAAGCGGTCGAAGAGGCCGACGAAGAGATCGATCTCGAAGCCGCGGACGAGGTGGACGGGGAAGCCGGAGAGGAAAAGCCTGCAAGAAAAGCACGCGCCCGAAAACCGCGCGCCAAAAAGGTGAAAGAGCCAACCTCTCTGCTCGCCACCATGGCCGAGCCCGTGGAAGAGGCCCAAACCGAGGAAGAAGCCGAGGCCGAAGGATTCGAAGCAAAGGATGAGGAAAAACCCGCCGCGAAACCTCGCGGACGAAGAAAATCTCCCGCCGCGGAAGAGAAAGAAGAGGCGGAAGCAGTGGCAAAACCTTGGGCCGCGGTCAAGGAAATCAGTGTCAGTATTTCTTCAAATTTAGAGCGGGTGAATCAGATGCTGAAGGAGATTCCTCAAGCCGAGCTCTTTCGTCCTCCCATTGCAAAGCCCGCGGGGATCACAAAGGTGGCGATTGGCATGAGCTTTTTCGCGATTGTGCTTTCGCTTGTAAGCCTTTTGCTCTCGCAATCGGCTCGTCAAGTTGCCCTCGATAGGTTCACGGCGCCCAATACCGCCCTTACCCAATCAGTGCAAACATCACCCAATGAACCTAAACAGCTGGCTCTCGAAACCGCAAAAAGAAAACCGCAGCGAGCCGCTAAGCAGCATCGTTAACCTTTGATTAGGATCTGCAGAGATCCTTTTCGCATTCCCTCGAGCGTGGTAAATTCCCCCCTTGGGGGTAAAATTGGGGAAACTCGAGAAGGAACTGAAGTACTATCTCGATCGCAAGAGTTACGAACGCCTTCTGAAAATTTGCGGCAAGAAAATCCTGAAGCGTGATCAGCTGATTACCTATTTTTTCGACGATAAAAAACTTAATCTTCGAAAGAACCGCTTTGGCTTTCGCTTGCGAACGAACGGCGGTAGAGCTGCCACCCTCACTTTGAAATACCCTGATAAAAGAGCAAGTAAGGGGCCCGCAGGCTTCAAAGTCCGCCGCGAATTCGAGGTCCGCATTCCCCTCACCAAGGCAAAGGATGTCTTGAAGGGGAAACTCCCTGTTTATGAATTGAAGGCTGCGCCTATACGTGTGCTCAAGCGCCACTTCCGAAAAGACTATTTGGAAAAAATTCGCTTACTGGGCGCAATGAAAACGCGCCGGACCCTAGCCCGGCTCGATCCGAATTTTAGGGTCGAAATAGACAAGTATGAATTTTTTGGCAAACGCTTCTACGAGCTTGAGCTCGAGACAGATCGCCCGCATGAGGCCGCAGATACCGTCCGAGAATGGCTTAAGTCGCACGACATACCCTACATTCCCTTGGTCCAATCCAAGCTCTCCCGCTTTCTCGATGCATGGTAAAAGCAGAAGCGGCGTTAAGCCCCCTGTCTTCAATTCGGCAAACTTACCTCTGCAATGATAAAATTAATCTATGAACAAGTATTTCATGGGAAGGGGGCTCGATCTTTTCTTTGCAGGGGGGATTACCTTCCTTGCGCTGTCTGCCTCCCCTTTCCTTTTCAAATTACCCGATTCCTCCTTCTGGTGGCTAAACACGCTGATTGCGTTTCCCCATTTTATGTCCACCTATTTCGTTTTCTATAGCTCAGGCGGCACTTGGAAAAAGCACCCCTTTATTTCTCTGGTTAGCCCACTCCTCCTTTTCGCCGTCCTGGCCTTCGCGGTATGGAATATCGAAGGGCCCTGGCTACAGCGCCTAACCCACCTCACCTTCGCACTATTTTTTTGGCATTATCTGAAGCAAAGCTTTGGAGTGTCTCTCTGGCTCGGCACTTCACGGCGCCCC
>JAHFAF010000396.1 GCA_023250715.1 Pseudobdellovibrionaceae bacterium
GACGGTGATTCCGCGAAAATCAAAAGCGCCAGCATCACTAGCCGTGGGTGTGCCGGTGAGCTTTTCATTTTGCTTATCGAGTTGTAACCATGCCGGCTGATTTTGAAGTGCCCAGGTGAGGGTAACTGCTATTTGAGGATTTACGAGAAGGGGTCGAAGCGGCACGTCCAGTTTGACGTTGGCCTTAGCCTCCAAGCGGATGGGGTCGTCCTTAAATTTTGGTTTCTCCGGTTCGGCGTGGACGATACTTCCAAGCACAAGAGAAGCCGCACCAACCCATAGTAGGAATTTGGACTTCATAGACCCCAACCTCTCTAGCTCGTTACATCCGAGCCGAACCACCAATTTTTTCTGGAATAATAAAAACTTTCGAGAAACGAAAATCTAAATTGTGCTTTATTTTACCAGCCCAAAAACCCCTCCCAATGTTTAATTAAGAAAAAGGTGAGAACGCCCGTTAATCCCAGCCTGAGGCATGCGACGAGTCAATTTAATTCACATGTAATCTTAAATAGTTAAGTCTGTTACGGGTTTTTTCATGGCGAGAACGTGTTCTTTCAGGTAAATCCCGTTCTATGCCTTCTCTAATTCTTCCGCTCAGCGTTTTGGTTTTCGCTTCTTCCTCCTTCGCCTCAATTGAATGGGGACAAGCCCGCGCGACTGGTACTGGCTGTGGTTCTCAGACGGTTCAGGTGACTGCCGATCAAAGTAGAATTTCGGTAGATTTTGATGCTTTTAAGGGTGTGGAGAGAGCAACCTGCCTCATCGCACTTCCGGCGAAGTGGCCCAAGGATAAGGTCTTAGTCGTTAAGAATCTCAAGTCCAGAGGGCGAAATGAAGTTGGCGGGAAGCTTGGTTTGGAAATTTTTGCCCCCGGAAAGCGCGGGACCCCTCAGTCCATAGAGGTCTCAAAATCCGTTATGGGAGAGCTATTCCGGTCTAACTGTGGCGAAGATGGAATGCTCCGGGTGAATTCCTCGCTCGAAAATGCCAGTCTCGACCAGCTCGAGGCGGACCTAACGCTCGAAGCCTGCCCGTAATAAATTTTACGTAAAAGTGTTCCTAAATTTCATGGAACGATCAATGTTCCAACCCATCTTGTACCTAATTATGCGATGCGTTACACAGGCCTCTAAACCTAGGAGGTCTAAACCAAATGTTTAAATCGATTCAAATGGTGCTCGGAGTTATCTGCCTTTTGAGCACTACTTCCCAACTGATTGCGGCGGATGCCCCGGCTCTTACTTTAGGAGTTCCGGTTTTTAACGGTGATGGTTGCTCTAAAGATACGACGGACATCGCTTTAACGGACGACAAGCAAACCTTGTCCATCCTCTTCAGCGCGTTCAGCGTTTCCAGCGCCAAGCCGAGTGAAAACCAGAGAAAGAAGTGCGACATCCGCGTGCCTGTGAAGGTGCCGGCCGGTTTCAGCATTTCGATCATCCAGAGCGAGTACCGTGGATTTAACTTCCTTCCCCCGGGCGCTTCCGCGACCCTGAAGGCAGATTATTTCCTCGTAGGCGTTCGTGGTCCTGGTTATCGATGGAATTTCCCGGATAGAAATTACGCCGATGCCACTCCGGATCGCGGCACGGGAATCTTGAAGAGCGATTTCTATCGTTCGAACAAGATCCAAGCCACTGGATTGGTCTACGGACCGTGTGGAAAAGACACCACGATTTCCATCAAGAGCAGCTTGGACGTTACGTCCAACGGCCGCGGTGATAAGTCGGACTCGAACTTGGACAGCTTGGACATTACGACCAAGACTCCAGTTCTTTATAAGTTGACGTGGAGAACCTGCCGCGAATAGTGGCAAAGTTCTGATTAGTTCAAAGAGGCGCTGTGGCCGTGACCATAGCGCCTCTTTTTTTTACCTGCATTTGGAATATTGAAAATCGCCCGCAGAGGCGACAGTGGTGAAATCGATGGAGTCGAGCTGCAAGGTGGTCTGGCTTCCCGCACGGCAAGTGTGGGAGGTTGCGATCAGCTGAGCTTTGATGCGAATCTCCATTGCGCCGCCACAAGCATAGGAAGAGACACTGCCTGTCGGTTCTTGGAAAAAATCGGTGTTTTGGGGGCCTCGTGAAAAGAGAGAGTTGCTTCCAGAATAGGTGGTTACATTTCTGCTCTTTATTTTGAATTGGGTTACCATCCATGACAAATCCGTACTGTTGCCCAAAAAGCGGAAGCCTCGGAAATCAAATTTAGAAATCTTAATCCGCCACCCAGCAGGCACCGTTACGGGCACAATGAGCTCGCAAGATTTGGACTCATAACTTTTATGGATACTCGTCCCGGTATTGGCGTCGAAATCCGAGAAGAGAAGCGAAACCGTCTTTAGGTCATCTGTTACGACCGTATCCGTACTGATCGCAGGGCATCCCGTGCCCGAGAAACGAATCGGTCCGGAAACCAAAGCCTCTTCCGCTTGCACTACAGAAGAAGAAACCACTAATACCAACAACAGCAAAATAGCCTTCATGAGCACTCCTTTTTCCAAATGGGTAAAGGAGCAAGCGTTGTGCCTAGAGTTTATTGCGTGAATTTCACAGAATACGAAAGAAAGGACGTATTTTGTCGGGCAGGTGTTAAGGCTTCAGACGGTACATCATACGGGGGAAGGCCGCGGCTTCTCGCAAGTGTTCAAGGCCGCACAGCCAGGAAATCGTACGCTCCAGACCTAAGCCAAACCCTGCGTGAGGAACGGAGCCGTACTTGCGCAAGTCGAGAAACCAGTCGAAAGCCTCTTCAGGAAGATTGTGCTCTTTGATTCGCTGTACGAGAGTCTCGTAACTCTCCTCGCGCTGCCCGCCGCCAATAATCTCGCCGTAGCCCTCGGGTGCAATGCAGTCGCAGCCCAGGGCTAGCTCTGGCCGTTCGGGATCGGCTTTCATATAGAAGGCCTTAATTTTGGCGGGAAAGCGGTGAATGAAAATGGGCCGGTCAAAGTCTTCGGAGACCGCGGTTTCTTCCGGCGCCCCGAAGTCCGTTCCCCACTCGCAGTTCAGTCCTTTTTTCTTCAATATCGCGATGGCTTCGTCGTAGGAGACGCGAGGGAAGGGGGCTTTTACATTCTGCAGTTTAGTCGTGTCGCGCTCGAGGGTCTTGAATTCTTCCTTACACTCTTCGAGCGTGCGCTGAACGGTGTATTCCAAGAAGCGCTCGGCTAACACCATATTGTCGTTTAAGTCGTTGAACGCCACTTCGGGCTCAATCATCCAAAATTCCGTGAGATGCCGCCGCGTTTTACTCTTTTCCGCGCGAAACGTGGGCCCGAAACAGTAGACTTTTCCGAAGGCCATGCAAGTGGCCTCGGAATAAAGTTGTCCGCTTTGCGATAGATAAGCTTTCTGGTCGAAATATTCCGTTTCGAAAAGCGTAGTAGTCCCCTCACACGCCGCCGGCGTGAAGATGGGGGTATCGATCAAAGTGAAGCCGTCTTGATCGAAAAAGTCTCGCACCGCCTTTACGAAGCGGTCTCGGATGCGCAAGATGGCGTGGGGCCGAACGCTTCGAAGCCAGAGGTGGCGGTTACTCAAAAGAAAATCCGGACCGTGCTCTTTGGGGCCGATGGGATAATCAACCGCGATTTGCAGAATCTTCATTGATTCGGCATCGAGCTCTACTCCGCCCTTCGCCCGTTTTTCCTCTTTCACCTTGCCGGTGAGAATGACGGACGTTTCTTGAGTCAGTTTTTCAAAATCCTCAAAGGTTTGGTCAGGGATCTGTCCTTTGACGAACACGAGCTGGACGATTCCCGTTCCATCGCGGACATTGAGGAACTTAACTTTGCCGGAGCTGCGTTTGCTATAGACCCAGCCACGCAAGGTCACACTTTGCCCGACATGCTTAAGCAAGTCTCGAATGTAGGCGACCGGTGGATTCATTTACGCAGTAACTGGCCGCGGGCGATTAGGTTGATCTCCTCTCTTCTCCAACCAACGTTGTACGTAGATGGTGAAGGGAGAGGCGATATAGATAGTGGAGTAGGTACCCACGAAGATGCCGAAGCACATAGCTACGGCAAAGCTCTGGATTTCCCCGGTGGTGAAAACGATAAGGGGAAGAACCGAAATCAAGGTCACTCCGGAGGTGAGTAACGTACGCGAGAGGGTCAGGTTCACGGCTTTATTGATCGTTTCCGCAAGCGGAAGTCCGTCTCCTCCCCTCTTATACATTTCTCGTACGCGATCGTAGACTACGATGGTGTCGTTCACGCTGTAACCGGCGATGGTGAGCAAGGCCGCGATGGCGGT
>JAHFAF010000069.1 GCA_023250715.1 Pseudobdellovibrionaceae bacterium
CTGTCCGCGTTCCCGTTTCCCGCTAAGAAAAGCAACAATATGAGAGAGGCCTTTTTCATAATTTCAAAAGGGAAAGGTCGGGGGAGAGGAACCCGATCCGCTATTGGTCGATCCCGTTGTAATGTCCTTGCAGCAGCGAAATCCCAGGTCCGTGGATTTGGTGGTGGGGGCTATAATAGTGGATCCCGGGTCGACTAGCCCCCCATTACAGTCGCTAACGCTGATATCTTGATAAAAAGCGACGCCCGAAGCGGTCGGAACATCGCTGGGATTGATTGTCCACTCACTCAGGTTCCCGATCAAATCAAAAACCGCAATTCCGTCTGTTACGCATTTTGGATGAGCGCCCGTAAGCGAGGGAAGGCTTCCCGGTGTGTTGTTCGTCGTGCGAGCCACATCGCAAATATCGGTGAGTAAAAGTGGGCTAGACGACGAGTCTTGAAATCCAAATAAGCGGTTATTGGCCCCCTTGCAGGCGGCAACCCATTCGGTGGTGGTGCAAAGTCTTTTTCCGGCCGCTTCACATGCGGCTTTCGCGGTCGCAAAATCTACGTTTACTTCGGGCGCTACGCCGCTCGTACTTTGGGCAATGCTTCCGTTAATTTTCGCTTCATAGGGATCAATTGTGAAGGCAGCTGAATTGGTCGAGCTTTCCGGGACTGTGATCATCGCGGTCGAGGTTTTTGCGCACCGAACAGTGAAAAGAATAAAGACAGTTAATATCGTTCTATTGAGGCAAGTTCTGAAAGCCACACGGTTATTTTAACATTCGCCCCACCTCTGATTCGGCGTGCTATAATAGGGGGGTGTCCAAGTTCCTCGATTTGCGAAGAAATTTTAAGATCCTTTGGGGTCTTGCTCTGGTCCTAGCGGCCGGAATCGGAACCTTCCGCTTTGTTACGCACAATCCTGAGTGGTTCTTCCCCATTCCCACGCCCAACGGGCGTTACCATATTCTCTTCTTTAAAGGATCGACTGCCGTAGAGCAGGGCTTGCAAAGCGGCATGACTGGCTACCTTTACCTTCCTGAAGCCGAGATTTTTCAGCTCGGCCCTCAAGTCTTGAATGCGAAGTGGATTCCAGGTTTTTTCAAGAACTGGTTCGGCAAAGAGATCAAAACTTGGGAACATCGCTTTTATCAACAGAACTTCAACGAGCTTGCCGCTGAAGCGCGTGGGCAGGGCGATTTGAAAGTGTTGAAGGTCGAGAGAGTTTCCGAGGGGTATCGTATCGCTTTCACTTGCAAAGAGAATCCCGGCAAGAATTGGGTGGAAACCTCCTTGAAAAGGGGTGAGGAAGCGATCTACGCCGATAGCTTTCCCGTTCAATGCACGAAGGCCCGTGAGGCACTGGTCCAGCTAGAAGGACAGGTGCTCCGCCAAGAGCCGCGCGTGCGTCAGATGGAGATGAATGACGAAGTGGAAGCGCGCATTTGGCTTAAGGGAGAGGGAAAATATCTTTCAGGGGACGAAGGCATCACTGTTGCTGATCCTGCCGGCCCCATCTCCATTATTGCGAGTGGCTCCCAACTCGTCGAGTGTCCGGATAACGCTGAGAAGACTTGCTCCGTTCCTTTCGTAAGAGTGAAAGCAAAAGCCGCGGGCGGCTCGCCTGTAGTGCTTGTCGGTGATTATCGTGTGACCCTACCGCTTCAAGTGCATTCGCCCTCTGCTTCCAACCGATAATTGCCTCAACAACGAGACTGCTTCGCTGCGCTCGCAGATACGGCGGAATTTGCGAGGCCGTAGGCCGAAGCAATCTCGTGGTTCCCGCACAGATCGTCTAAACTTTCGACACTCCAGGAAAATTGCTCAATTCTCCACATTACCTCGATTGTCCCTTCACCTCCGAATGGAATTCTAAGAAGCACGGAAGCTGATCTGCACGTTGTCTCATTTCCTCCGTACTAGTCTAAAACTTTATTTTGGAGGTTTTGAATGCGCCAACCTGCATATGTGTTTCTTGCGATTTCTCTTGTTCTAATCAATGCCTGCGGTCGGATTGAGATGACTCACCGAAATGCCGCTGCCGTGGATCTAGATACTCCGATGGCTGAAACAGACGCGATGAGCACGTTGGCCCAAGTGCCAGCAGCTTCCGCCGAAGCAGATCAGCCCGTTGCCATGGCGGATGCCTCCGCTCAAGGCTTGACCGAGTTGCTAGCCAGCATCGCCGCGAGCCAACAAGGTCGCGGAGCGGTTAGTAGCGCCCCGGTCGATCTCTCTCAACTAACGACTCTTTTGGGTCTGGTTCAGAGTGGTCAGGCCAGTAGCATCCTTGGCTTAACCCAAGGACTCATCAGCTCGAACGCCGGCGATGCTTCTACTACGGGCAGCAAGTTGAGCGGGATCATGAATCTGCTCAATGTCGCGATGCCCATCATCATGACGATCGCCCCCCAATACGCGCCGATCATTCAAGCGGTGATGACCATCATCCCACTCGTGATCACGTTTATCGGGATGTTCAAGAAGCCGAAGCCTGCGGCGCCCTCGGCATTCGTGCCGTTCTGGGTTCCGAATTTGGCTTAACGGTATCTGCGAGCCATAAGGCGAAGCAGTCTCGTGGCATGAGGTAGTTCAATGAGATTGCTGCGGCCTAACGGCCTCGCAAATACAGTTTGTTCAGGCCCACCGGGGTTTTCTCGGTGGGCCTTTTTTACGTGCGCGCAAAGGTCATGAGCGGCGTTACCACCTTTGGGTTTCTCAACTTCCAAATCACTCCATCCACGATAAAGTGATGAACATTGATCGCGGCCCAGATCACAGGCTTCGCGATTTCATACCGGGAGCCCAATACCGCGAATAGAATGGGAGTTGCCCAAAAAAGAAAGGCGCCGCAGATGAGATTTGATTTCGCCCACTGCAAGATCACCCGAGTCGGTTTTTCCTCGGAAGCTTGAGAAACCCGCATGAAGCCTGCGATGAGAAGATATTGCAGACTATGAAAAAACGGAATGAATAGGGCATAGATTGGGGCCGGTTGAGTGAACGACCAGGAAAATTGCGCGAGAAGAGGAACGAACGCGATCCACGGCAGAGTGCTCCTCAGGGACCATCTTCGGATGGTAATCAGGACTCCCAAGGAGAAGAGAACAAGGGCAATCTTCGAAGTGGAAAGGAAAAACTCTGGAAGCTGTAAGCTTCGGTAGGAAATTCCTAAGAAATGCTCTTCCCACGTTCCCACCTCCAACCGGGTTGTAACAAAGGCAAAACACGCATAGACAAAACCGGCGAGGCAGAATCGTTCCCAGCGATGGACGATAATTCCGGAGCGCCTTGCGTAAAGAAGAGAGACCCCAAGAGATTGTCCGGCATAGTGATAGGGGGACCAAAGAAGGTAGAGTTTCACAAGTCCGCTTCCCATCACTTCCGGGCTCTTAAGTCCCGCAATAATTGCCATGGCGATGAGAACCGGAAGAACGAGTGCTACTCCTGCGTACTCGAGAATGGATTCCCTGGAATAGAGCCGATAGAGGGTAGCGGAAAAGTGGGGCCAGTTCCCTGTCCAAATGAGAATGGACGCGCCTATTTGAAAGGACTCTTTCGAAACGGCATCGCCCAGAAGAATCAAAACCGCAAAAAGAAGAACAGAACTTCCCCCAACAAAGAAGAAATCCCATCCTGCATTGATAAAGTAAGGTGTTCGTCTCAAAAGGTATCCGTTACATAATGAGAGGGTCGGTGCAAAAGGCCTTCACTCTCTAGGTGGTTCCAAAGGGTTCTAGCCACCACGCCGTGGGAGCGCGCGGAGTAATGTTGCTGCGCATAGATGGGAAAATTGGTGTCGGCAAACCCTTCGAAGAGATCGACAAAGCGGAACCCCTTCGCATGAAAATATTGAATCAGAGGTTCATAGGTTACAACGCCGATCGTTTTTCTCAATTCAATGTCTCTCGCCGTGGGGTAGATCACAATAAGAGGGATGCTTCCATTTTTCGCCACCGCTTCGTAGAAGGCAGTGAAAACTTCCCGGGTGATGGCGTAGGCCTCGGAACTTTCGCGGTATTTTCCATTGGGGTAGATGAGGGCATCGCTTGCGATTTGGTAGTGAAACCAGAATGAAAGACTCTTCACTACTCGCACCGAGGGGAGAAAATCCCACGTTGAAGCATGCGGTCGAATTTTGGACCAATAATCGAATCGACTTAAGGGCTCTAATACCAAAGCAGGATCTTGGGTTAGGCGATTATAGTCCTCTCGGGATCGAAGAGGGTTTTCGTGAAGTGACAATTTTCCGTTTTCGATGAAATACCTCGGCTTCGAAAGGGGCATGCCCGAATCCGGAGAATAAAAGGGTTGGAAGTTATTCACCATCCGGTTGATGTTCTCGGAAAGGTAGCCGATGACGACGATATCCGAAGCAAATTTCGACGCTTTCTTTAGATAGCGCAAATAAGCTTGATCAAGTCCGTAGCCGGATACCCCGAAATTCAACGCTTCTATTTGAGGGTGGTTTTTTTCCATGTGGCTCTGCCAGGTCTCGGCCAGCTTCGCCTCTATCCCGTACGTAAAGGAATCGCCGTAGCTCGAAATTCTGAGTTTATTTTTGGAAAGGCTCGGGGAAAATTCGCGGTTGGATCGAATGCCGTCGGCATTGTTTTGATAAAGGCCGTTGAGAGAGGTGGTGGACTCGCGAGGGGACCATCCCAGATCGGAATCCGGGCGAAGGTAGGAGTCGCGTTCTCCCTCCCAAAGTTCTTTTAGAATTTGGCGGTGCCTATCGGCTAAGCCATGGGCGATGGGATGATAAGAAAGCCCTCCTCGCAAAAACAGGAAGGCAAGGATTTCCAAGATCACATAGGAAAGAAGGACAAATCCTGCCTTCTGTGGGAGCGGCATGGGAACAGTCTATCAGGGGCTTAAGTAAAGGCCATGCTTTACTCTTGTTAAGAGCAATCCACGAGAATTACCATGGTTTGTACGCGCTTAAGTAGAGTGGATAAAAATCCACTGGGGGCCCTCATGAAACATGCATTCTTTATTTTTATTTTAATGTTTCCGGCACTTTCGTTTCCGGCGAATGCGCCCATCTATTCGAGCTATTCCATTGGAAATCCAGGCTTGGATACTTTGCGGAAATTGAATGAAAAGTTCGATGTCGCGCGCCGTACCGCCAATGGATATGAAGTGATCGTTCCCGAGGATCGAGCAGGGGAGCTCTTGAAAATTGTCCCGCTTGCTCAGCTCGTAGAGAAAGACATCAATGATGTTTTTCGCAGGCTCGATATAGCGAATCCTGGCTGGCGCAACGAGTACAGGAGTTTTGATTCCGTTCAAAAGGAGCTCAAGCAAATTTCACAATCCCACGCCGATATTGCCTTGCTCGAGAATTATGGTGTCGATGAGCAGAGCCGCCAGCTTTTGGTGTTGCGACTCACTGGGAAACAGCCTCTACGCGCAGATGTACCCGAGCTCATGATCACCTCCGCCACTCACGGGGATGAAATCCACACCGTGGAGATGTTGATGGAGTTTATTCAGGGCTTAGTCCAGGGATACGGGACCGATTCTAGAATCACCAAGATGCTCGATGAGCATGTGGTTTACTTCATTCCGGTGGTGTGCCCGGATGGCTACGTTCATTACACGAGAGCTTGCGAGGGATTGGATCCGAATCGCGATTATCCTTACCCTGGGAGCCCCTCCCATAATTCTATTGCGGCGATTAAGAACGAAACGCTTTGGTTTGCAAAACACAAGATCGCGGGCAGCCTCGACATCCACGAAAACCTTTCTACGGTAATGTACCCCTGGGCTTACACGAGCTCTGGCCCGTCCCAAGACGATCTCCCAAGGTTCAAGGAGATTGGGAAAGTCATGGCGGAAGATACCGGTTACAACTTCGGGCAAATCGCCGATGTGTTTGGCATCGCTCGTGGAAGCAGCGCTGACTACTGGTACTGGAAAGGGAAAACTCTGGCTTTTGGATTCGAAATCGGCGGCCGTTTTCCGGGGCAGGGTAAGCCGTCTCGTGAGCTAGACCGGGGCAACGAAGAGGCCCTGCGCCACTTCATCGAATACTTTTAACGCACCTTAACAAATTCCTTCACTTAGCTCCTCCGTCCTTTGACTTGTGATGACCCGCTGCATCAAAAGTAGGGATTGATCAAGCTGGAGGGCTTACATGAAGGCTAGTTTTTCTCTTTGGATTTGCCTCTTTACCGCGTTGTTGGCGTCGAAGCCACTTGTTGCCGATGATTTCTACCGCATCTTTTATAATGAGGAGCTAAAAACCGGCGCCTACAAGAAGATGCAAGAGTGGGAGGGCCTCACCACGGATGAGCTCAAAGCCCGGGTGGAAGAATCCTACGGTGCCAAAATCCTCTTTCTTCCTTATGAAAACGATCACAAGCCCAAGCCTTCAGAAGTGACCGCCATTGACGGGTGGTTTCTTTTTGCGAGCTGGGACGACTTACCTTGGGTGAATACGCGCCCGGGAATGAACCTCGAAGAGAATTTCACGAAGGTGCACAAAAATCTTTTGAAAAAGATCCAGAGAACTTATCCAGATATCAAAGATCTCGGCGATAAGTTCGATGAGTACCGATTCCTCACGACATTCTTTCCGCTGATCTCCCCGCCCGAGATGCGTGTGGCGACAGATTTCATGGAAGGTAAAGAAACTGCCGCAGAAAAAAAGGCGATTGAGGACAAGGTAAAAGGGGTCATGGCCTCCAAGAAGCTTACCGATAGCAAGCTTGAAAAAGACTTGGTCAAGCTCGAGCTCATCCGCACCCGGATTAATCAGCAATTAGGTTTCAGCGTCATGAAAAACCGTGGGCTTAACCACTCCGAGGGGCGCTTGCCAAAATCGAAGAAGGAGTGGGTCGAGCTTTACGCCAATTACGTCGCGAGCGGCGACAAGGCGAAGCTCGAAAAGTTCCTGAAGTCGGATGAGGGCGGATTTGCAGAGTTTCTCCTCGAGCTCGATTATGCCGAAGGCTATGCTCTCGAGACCCTTCTCAAAACCCCGAAGAAGATCATTGTTCAGAAGATGGTGGATCTAAAGCGTGAGGTGCGCATGCACATCAACCACGGCAAGATCCTGAAAGGCGCAACCTTTCTTCGCTTCTACAAATTAAATGAATATTTACCACCCGAAGATCAGGCGGTAATGGAAAAGGCGGTTGAGGAGAATTTGCTCGCGAAGATGGACCCCGAAGATCGGGAGAATTTCTATGCCTCGCCTGACATTTATCTCACGAAAGCCGGCAAGGTCTTGATTGGAGATTTTAACGACGATATCGACTCTGGCTATCTCTATCCGGAAGAAGACGCCATTACGACGAATCTCTTCGCTCTGGATTTCCGGGGCCAGAATAATCCTCCGCCCTACTTGGTTCTCCTGGATGCGTTCCGAACGCTTCCCATCACGCACGACAAAAAATTGCCGGCCTTGATGGAGTTCCTGGAGCGGAGTGCTCCATTCATGCAGGGAGACGTGTTTCAAGCGTACTTCGATCGTATCGGCGATAGCTATCTTGAGCATATTGCCGAGGCGAGGGGGGATGCGCAGAAGTCGAAGGAGTACGGCCTAGCGATTGAGCACTTGCTTCATTACAAAGATGCGGCGCCGAAGATGCTTCACCTCGCGACTCAAAAAGCGAAGGACGAGTTCTATTCGAATTACCAGTATTCGATTCTCGAATTTGTGGCGCACTTCCAGGATCTCTACCCGCATTTAAGGGCTCCTGTTAGTACCATGCGGTACTTACGGGATCACCTGAAGGGGATGTCGCCCGAGGTGAAGGTGGTGCTCTCCAGTAGTGAAGGGGCCGGCCCCGAGAGCCGCATCGTTGCGACAGAGCGCGAGGAAGATCTCACGGTGAGAGAGCTTCGTGATCTTCGCCGCGACATGAGAAAAAACCTCACCGAGGCGAAAAAGAGCAAAAAGAAGTACCGCGGCCGAGCCGAATAACGGTCTAGCGCCTTCTTCTCAACATTAATTCCAGCGCGCGGTCCCACCCCGTGGCGGCCGCGAACTTTAGCTCACGATAAAGGGGGAGGAGCTTTTCCAGGTCCGTCCGGCTCTTCGGGAACCAAATGGACGCTCCCGTGGCGTTTTTAAATTCCTCGGTGCCCCGGTTGTAGATCACAAGCGAATGATAAGCTGCGCTTGCCTGAATCAATGGGGAAGCGAGGCCGGGGGTGAGGGGTCCAGTCCCGTATTTTTTTGCCAGATCTCCCCAGTCCACATAGTCCTCGAATGCGAAATTCTCAGCTTTCATTCCCAGTTCTAAAAACGGCTTTGGGTTAGCCAAGGTCAAAAGGGCCGCCGAGAGCGTGCGAAAAGCCTCGATGAACGCATTCATCTTCGAAAGGTTCATGACGGAATAGCTCACGGCCCCGTAGGGCACTTCCGTGCCGAGCTCGTGGTACTTCACATATTCATCCGCAATGATTTTACCGATCACTTCAGGAGACGGATTCGCGTTCTTTGCCCATTGCTCCAAGATGTGGTGATAGGGCCACCCGGACTCGGGCTCTAGATCTTCCGAGCCCAAATAATAATCTACGTAGGGGGTGAGTTCATAAGCTACTTCGAGGGAGGCCATGAAGCAGGCATCACTCGAAACGATGTCGATCTTTCGGCCGATCAGTTTGGAAAAATCTTCAACAACTGCCGCGAACTCTAAGGTCGTGATCGTGTGTTGAGTGGTGTCATCGGTACTGATATCCCAGGTTCCAGGCTTTACGGGCGTGTCGTCTTCTTCGTCCGCGTGCCAGCCGTACCCGTGATCCCACAGGATGAGCAAATAGTGCCGCGCCGGATAATTTTCGACACCCCAGTGGATGAAATCTTTCAACGTCTTGGCATCGCCCATGTCGGAGGCGCCCAGATCTTGGAGGACGGTGGTGCTGGCCTTCGAAATCTTGAGCCGTTTTACGGTCGGCCAATCGAGTTTCCCCGCTTGGGCAATTACATTAATAGACTCCGGATGCGCCACCTGCTCGAGCTGTTTCAGCCCGATATCGACGTATTCCTGGAGATCATTTTTGCCGTTCATGAAAAGAAGCAGCGTCCATTCGGTCGGCTCGGCTGCGGGCAAGTAAGTGGAAAAGAAACACGAGACTAGAGCAAACAAGAAAAGAGATCGCACCTTAGACACCCCCCAAGAAATGCGGTTACTTGAAATTTGCCCGCATTATACGATTGGAGGCGCGTCAATTCTTCAAAAATCTTTTAGGTACCCACTTCCTTTTAGGATTCCTAAAAGGAAGTGGGTACCTATTGGACTATTAGGATTCCTAAAAGGAAGTGGGTACCTATTGGACTAAGGAGGCTGTGATTGTGGCGAGCCTAACCGCAGAGCACCCGGGGGAACGGCTCGATATCGACGGGCTCTTACTTCGCATGGAAAGATGAAAGTAGTCCGTGCCGCCTTCACGCACTATGAAAAGGGATGCCGGTGAAAAATCCTGGGTTTGCAAACTGAGATCCGAGGAAGAGGCAGTGGTAATAGGCAAATCGTGTTTCCACGGATTGATTGGGGTCCGCGAATTGAATGCCGCTTCCACTCGGTATCCCGCTCCCCCGGAAATGAGGTCCGTTACGCTACATTCAACTGAACTTGGGGTCCCTAAACCCCCCATTGCACTCACATCCACCCGGATTAGGGCAGAGTCTCTCTCGGGCATTCTTCCACTGGGAAGGGTGAATAGAAAATCTACCCGCTCGAACACGACTTGGCCAACCTCCCTAAAAAAAAGGCGCGCTCCCGCGCCCGTTAGCGTAGAGAGATCCAGGATTTCGGTCATAGGGGAACCATTGAAATCCGTGGGAGGAACGTTACCAATTGCCTCGTCGAAGGCCAGGTCACCGCCCGCGCCGGCAGTAGCGGAGCTCTCGTAGACATGAGCTAATGTGAGAGCAGTGGTTCCTCCTCCGCCACTGCTACTTTGGCACTGTGCTACAAGATCCGAAGCGGAGCTTTCAAATTTGTTTTTGATTTCGATCACGCTATCGGCGTAGGCAGTCGTTTGCTCTTGGCCAAGCTCGTATATTTGAGTGGTCGTGGATTCCAATAGAGAACTAAATTCCAGCTCGGAACAGCTTTTGCTGAGGGATTTTTCAATTCCCAGTAAACGCAACGTGATGGGGACTCCGGCTGGTACATTGAGTGATACGCCGGTATCGTGCAAGGTATCAAAGGCAACAACTTCCGACATTTTTCCGAGCTTAAGGCATGCGGCGAGATCTCCGCTGAGGCCCGAAGCGAGATCAGAGCCGGTCACGGTCACGACGTAACAATCAAATTTATCGGCGCCCGAAGGACGGGAATTTTCCGGGACTCTTACTTTTAATGTGAGGTTGGAATTGGGGGAAAAGCGGCAGGCGAAAAAAAGCGAAGCACAAAGAACAAAGACTATGAATAGGGATTTCATGCTGACAATTCTACCCTATTTTTATTTACGGGTCGGACCACCTAAATAAGGGGAAGTGTATGAAAAGGGGTGGGTATGGCATTCGGCACCGTTACGCTTCGAGTCTCTCATCAGAAAACACGAAAGGCGATCCATCCTTCGGATGGACCGCCTTTCGTATGCTCCCGGGGAGGGACTCGAACCCCCGACAAGGTGGTTACAGCACTCCTTATGTTTCCATAAGGTCTGGACTATCTCATCGCCCACGTTTAAACGTTAGGGCGTCGGGCGCTAATGGGGCTTATCGCTTGCGCTACTCATCCCCTAGTCTCTGCACGTTTCTGGTTACTTTTTGCGCTTCACCAGACTTCGCTCAGGATTCCCCTTCTTCCTTTTCAGGAAGGGAGGGCTTCCCTGAATTCACCCGATTTTTCAATCCGCCTTTCGGCGGAAAGCTGCATATTAGAGGTTACAGCCACCTGCTCTACCAACTGAGCTACCCGGGAATAGCAGTCCATAATGGCAAAGGCCCAGGGCGTTGTAAAGAATTTGGGCTGCCTTAACAGGTGTTATCGGACCGAGAGTCTGGGCTCACACCTTGCCCAAGGGCGGGTCACAATAATAGAAGTTCTCCCCCAAATCCCCAAAATCCAATCAGGAGGTAACCTATGAAAGCTCTACTAGCTTCGCTTTTCTTCGTTTTTGTGACGCAAGCAGTTGCCGACGAGAGAATCGGTCAGGTCTGTTACGATCAGTTGGGTTCTCGCACCCAGTTCTGCACGCAAGACAATGTGGGTAGCAAAGTACAGGTGCTCATTTACAACGCCGGCTGGTGCTCGCCGTGCAATGACGAGATGGATGAACTCGGGGACATTTATCCAGAGTTTCAAAATAGCGCTGTCGTGTTTGCAAGCCTCTCCGGCGAAGGGTATTCGCATGGGGCTAAGCCCGATCAGGCCTTCCTGCAGAGTTGGAAGACTAAGCACAACATTAAGTTCACGGTTGCCGGGAAGTATAAAGACTTTGGCGGCATCTTCGGAAACCCTGGAAGCATTCCCTTTGCCGTTATCGTGGATAAAGCAGGGACCATCTCTTCAAGCGGCTACATGAGCGCTTCGCAAATCGCGAGCAAGGTCCGGGCTCTTTTGGCACAAGACGAGTAATTGCTGCAACAGGATTAGTGGCCCCTCCCCTTTCCATCTAGAATATCTTTTTCACGCTCAAGGGAGGGGTCATGCTGTATCTCATTCTGGTTTGCTTTTCCATTCCTGCCTTCGCTTCCTTTCGATACGACGCTGCTCATTCCAGCCTTCTCGCCGCTAAAACTAGCGGAACGATTCAAATAGCCGCGAACGAAGCCGACGAGGCTGCATCGAGAATCCGCGAGCAGCTTTTCTATTTTGTAGGTCCCTTGAACGGCTATGGAGCCGGAGCGGATATCGTGAATGCGAAAATCACGCTCCTGCAAGTAGAACGCAACCAAGTAAAATACTCTGCAGAGTTTCTGGTGGCTTGGCCCAAGGGATCCTCACTCCCTCAAAAGTTTCGAAGCGTTCTTCCCTTGAGCACGGACGACGCCGGGAAAAAAAGATTTTACGCTGCATATGGAACCTATTGCGTAAGTGGCGAAGAACCCGCCGATAGCGGTTCTTTTTTCTATTACTACCGTCCTGAGCATCAAGGCTGCCGAATATTACAGACCTATGATCCCAGCATCGCTGTGGGGAGTAGTCTGGATCTCAAGCCTGCGTTGCAACAGACATCCGGGAAATCGCCTGAGTACGATCAAATCTGGTCGGACGGAAGGTTTGTCGCGACTTTACTCGTCGGCACCTATGCGGACGGGACGACGTCACCCACCGATCAAGGAGTGCAAAACTACGACGAGGTCTATCGAACGCTTCGTCAATATTTCGGAAATCCAAGCTACATCAACGTCCCCATTGGCCCTCAGGCATCCCCCGGTTTGCGCTATCCCGATATTGAGATGGTGTTTCAGCCCGATGGTGTTCGGACCGTGAATTTGAATCTCCTTCTCATTCAAAAATATGATCTCCAACATCCGTCCGAGAAATTTCTGAAACGCTACCAGCAGAGGACTGAAATTTCCGATTTTGTCGCCTACAACGGGCATTCGGGACTTGGCTCGAATATTCGAGCACTCTCGAAGCTGGGCCATTTCGTGGAGGGGCAGTACCAGATCTTTTTTGTGAATGGCTGCGACACCTTTTCTTATGTCGATAGCTCATTGGCCAATGCCCACGCGGCCGTAAACCCGGGAAGTGCCGCTTCGAAATATTTCGATCTCATCACGAACGCGATGCCAAGCCCCTTTCAAGGATTCGCGCAAAACGCCTTGGCCATGCACCGGGCAATCTGGGAAGGCAGAGCCACTTATCGAGATCTCCTAGCGGGATTCTCAGGAACCCAGCGCCCCATCGTGAGCGGCGAAGAGGACAATAATTTTCCGCAACCATTTTGATCTTTTGCGAGCATAGCGAAGCAATCTCACCGACTCGAGCTCCATCCGATGAGATTGCTTCGCTACGCTCGCAAGTTCTGGCTAGGCGGCTTCTTCCTGCTCGAACTCTTGTTCTCGGGTGATTTTGAGGATTTTTAGGAGGTTTATGGCGCTGGCTGGGGCGTACACTTTCGCATCATTGCTGAAATAGATGAAGACGTCGCGCTTTGAGGATTTGGTCATCCAGCCTTTCACCTTTTCTGCCCACTTCTTGATCATCAAAGGCGTGTAACCTTTCTTGTATTCTTTTCCCTCGCCGTGGAGGCGGACATAGACAAAGTTTTTCGAGGTCAGATCTTCCACGTAAGGAGCCTTTTCTCCGCCCGCATGGGCAATGACAAACGCAACGTTGTGTTCCTTCAATAGGGCTAGGAAGTCCGGATGCGCGAAACTGGGGTGGCGAAACTCGAAGGCATGCCGAGAAGTATGGGGAAGAAGGCTCAGGAATTTTTCAAAGCGGTCGTCCTTCAATTTCACATTCGGGGGGAACTGCCAAAGAATCGGACCAAGTTTCTCTCTGAGACAAAAGAGCCCTGAGGCGAGGAATTTCGCTAGTGGTTTTTCGATCTCTTTCAGGCGGCAAATGTGGGTAATGTATTGGGGGGCTTTTACAGAAAAAATAAAGTCCGCGGGAGTTTGGTTGTACCACTTTTGAAAGGTCTCTGGTTTTTGTAAGGAATAAAAAGTTCCGTTAATCTCGATGGAGTTTAGAGCGCGGCTCGCGTACTCGAGCTCGCGCCGGATAGGAAGCTCCTTCGGATAGAAGACCTTCTTCCAGCCAGGAAAGGTCCAACCCGAAACACCGATCCACGCCTTTGCCATGACCTCTTTTCGGTATTTTTACTTACTTTCTGCAGCGGACGATTGAGGTGTCGGAAAAGCCTGGGGTGGCGGAGGCTTTGAAAACCAACCCTTCGATAAAGACCTCCGGTTTCGCTAGGGCCGCGAGGCACCCGGGGAGATCCGTGATCAAAGGAAGGGTTTTAAGGTGGGGTGAAAGATAAGCTCTCGGTAATAACTTCCACCGTTCGGGAAAAGTCTTGCGCCGCAAGATCTCGCCGTCTTTCTTTAGGAAATCAAATACGTAAATCATGCCTTCGGGTTTCAACCACTCGGCATCTAAAATATTCCAGCCCTCGTCGGGGGCGAATACACGGCGAATTTCGGAAATCATATTGGGGGTCAGAGGCTTCCCATGCAGTTTTCCCTGACGGGTATACGCGATGACCGGCAAACTATTGTCGGCCGGGACGTGCAATTGTACTCGGTGGCCGTGAATTTTGAGTTGTGCAACCCAACCCTTCGCCAGAATTCTTTGGATAGATTCCGGGCGAGGGCGAATCTCACTCTTCGGGTGCATTGCTTTGATGAAGGGGGAGGGCAAGGCCACTGGAATCCGCCTGGTGAAAATGGTTTGTGAATAGGCCCCCAACATAAGTGGGGGCGAATATAGAGGAAGAATCAGCGGATGTAATTGCGAATCTTGAGCTGCTGGATGAGCTCTCTTAAGTCGTCCGCATTCTTCGCGAATTGCTTCGCCTTTTCCACTGCTCCGGGCTTCGCCTTCAGGAGCATCGGCTTGAAAAGATTTTCGAGAACCTTGTCCGGTAATACTTCGAGTGCTTTTACCACCGCGTCGTAGTTCGCTTCCAATACTTGCGGATCGAAACGGATGCTTCCCAAATCGCGCGTGATGAGCTCATCCGCGGCTTTCTTGCCCCAGCGATCGGCAAAGGCCTCGACCTCTTCTTCTGAAAGGCCAGCGCTCGCGTCCATCGCGACGAAGGTGACCATGCTCTGCTCGCCCAAGATTTTGAAGGAACGGTTGATGCCACTCAGCGCTCTTTTCGCGAACTCTCCCGCACCAAAATCTAGGATGGCGTCTTTGTGCACGGTGGCTTCGCCCTCAAAGTGTTTCGCTTGCTCTTGGCATTCTCGAAAAGCATCGATGGCTTCGGCAACTTCTTCGGGTGGGGTAAGGGTATCTCCCACCTGAGGTGCGGGTTCGCGAGTCTTTCTCGTCTTAAATGGACTCGCCTTCGCCTTATTTTTTTGTTCCTTTGCCGGTACCTTTGCCATGAAGGCCTCCCGCTCCTAGATCGGCAATTTTCCTCAGTTTCTTTAGTGCTGGGGGGAGGTCTTGACCCGGAGCGCCGGGGAGAAGGGGTTTCCAAAGGT
>JAHFAF010000397.1 GCA_023250715.1 Pseudobdellovibrionaceae bacterium
CGCTGCTTCATGGCCGCGTTTACGCATAATAAATACACCGCAGATAATTTCTCGGTTCTTCTTCGGGACGGAGACATGTGCGACGGTGGCTTTAACGTGAATATTCGTCCGGCCGCGAAAAAGTTGGTAAACGTTCTCAATGTTCTCGAGAGCGCTGCGCACTCGCGGATGGCTATCGTAGAGGTCGAGCACCAGGTCGAGGCGGCTCTTCGTTAAGTAATTTGAATTGGGTTGGGTGGGCCCGGTGGTGACACCGGGCCTTTTTCTTTATCGTTTTTGTAAAGTCGTTCCCGGAAACTGAGAACTTGTCTTCATGGTTTGGGCTACCGGGCAGCTGAATTTAATCGTACCTGAGGCCCGTTGATTGCTCCCATTCACGAGGCTGTAGCAGACTAGGTCACCTTCCAAAGAAGAATCTGACATCGTGTAGCTGACACTGCATTGGCTCTGGATAGGCTCCGATTGATTGGGCTCGACAAGACTATTCCAATAATTTCCCTGGCCGGCCGAGAGGTTAATCGTCCCCGTACTGTCTCCCTTGCCAAGAATATTTTGAGAGTCGGAAATGGGGCTCGTGCCCAAATCCGAGTGCCTTGTGATGATCCGTAAATCAAAAGATGAGCTGGAAGCGGAATCGCTGAACTTTACGGAGAAAAATAGTCGTCCCTGAACGGGGTCCTTCGCCAGTTGGCACTCTGTCATATTTTTCGCGACAAAGTTGTGCTGAGCGCTTTGCTTGAGATCGGACATCCAGAAATTTAATTTTGCTTCACTAGGAATGGAGCGAGCAGCAGGAGTGTTATTGTTCGCGGTTCCATTCGTCGGTATTCCGCCTTGATAGAACTCACTGGATTGTTCGGTAGCACTTTTTCCGCAGCCCGAAAAGAAAAGAAGCCCCAATAATAGACAGGTCGACAAAAACAACTTACCGCGCATTAGCCCCCCATTTAGTAGATGCGCGGCATTATAAGGATCTGAAAAAAATCCACAAGCGCAAACTTTGTCACCTTCCGAGGGCTGGTCCAGCGAAGCGGACAAGCTCTGGGTAAACCATCCGAGCCCTCTCCCTTTTATATTGTGGTTAAGGAGCGTTAGAGCGAGCCCCTAAGAAGAAAGCGACTGCGAGTGGCGAGAGCGATCGCGAAGTCATGTCCTTGCGAGGAGGCGCAGCCGACGCGGCAATCTTTCGACAAAATTTGTCACTATTCGAAGATCACAGGCTCGGTGTTTTTTTGCCAGGTCTCGAGGTGAGGATTGTAGCGGCTTTCGATTTCCGCGCGTTTCACCTTCAAAGTAGGAGTGAGAATTCCATTCTCGATAGTCCAGGGTTCACGGGTGATGATGAGATGCTGGAGTCTTTCGTGGGGGTCCAGGGCTTCGTTCACATGTGCCAGATGGGCCGCCAATTCCGCTTTCAAGGTTTCCTTCGCCACCTGCGCGGCGCTGACGGAAAGAATGGCGAGTGCCATGGGCTGAGATAGATTTTCTCCAACCACACAGCCTGCTTCCAAATAAGGGTTGGATAGTAGCTTGGTCTCTATCGGAACAGGAGCAACATATTTTCCTTTCGAGGTCTTGAATATTTCCTTGGTTCTTCCGGTAATCTTCAAGTAACCATCGGAATCGATAGACCCTCGATCTCCGGTATGAAAGAACTCACCATCGAAAAAATCACTTCGCTTGCTAGTGCCACGGTAATACCCACGAAAATTACAGGGGCTTTTGATTAACAGCTCCCCATTCTCCGCGATCTTCGCTTCCACCAAAGGCCACGGCTGACCAACGGTTCCAATCTTGATGGCTCCTGGGCGGTTGATGTGCGAATAGGCAAAATTTTCACTCATCCCAATTCCCTCTTGCAAACGGATTCCGATGGTTTCAAACCATTCGATGAGAGAAGGGGGTGTGGGTGCCGCTCCGGTCACTACAAACCTTGCCTCGGCGAGGCCTAATGCCGTTTGGATCTTTTTCTTGATTCGATTTCCCAGCAGTGGAATCTTCAAAAGAATATTGAGCTTTCGTTGGGGAAGCTTGGCGAGAACTCCCGCTTGAAATTTCTGCCAGAGGCGAGGGACGGAAAGAAAAACCGTAGGACGTATGGTCCTCAAATTTTCCTGAAAAGTGTCGAGCGACTCCGCAAAGGCAACAGATGCTCCGCAATAAAGGCTTACGGTCTGAACTAAAATCCTCTCTGCGACATGCGCTAACGGCAAATAAGAGAAAAACCTGTCTTGATTCGATAGGGGAATTATTTTCAAGACTTCCGTCCCGGAAATCGCAAAAGAGGAAAAGGGATGCATTACTCCCTTGGGTTCGCCCGTTGTGCCCGACGTATAAATGATGGTGGCAAGCTCACCCATGGCGCGGGTAGGGTTAGAAGTCATGGGTGCGGTGGTCTTTACCAAGTCGTCCCAGCGTTCTGCCTCCTTCACCTGATGATAGGGAAAAGCGATGCAGGGAATTTCCGCGGGAACGGCCTTTCGGTACATCTCGGGCTGATCCAATTTACCAATGAATGCCAGACGCGACTCGCTATGAGTGAGGAGCTCTCTTACGGTTTGTTCACTTAAATTGGGGTAGAGCGGTACGGAACAATGTCCAGACATCCAAATGGCATAGTCAGTCATCATCCAATGCGCGCAATTCTTAGATAGGATCGCGATATTACTTCCCGGAGGGAAATTCTTTGTCCTGATAGCCGTGGCAATGCGACGAATCTCTTGCATTGCCTGGCGAAAGGTAAGGTCGACGTACCCTTGGCCGGGGTAGGGCTGACGAAGGAAAACTTGGTCGGGGGTTTCACGTTCCCAACGGTAAAGGACCTCTAGAGGCAGACTATAATTGTCGGACATGGATCACGGGTATAACACTTCAGGCCTTCTTTATCCAGGCTCGGATTCGAGGATCTGTTCCCCCATTTCGACGGTACGACGGCAGGGGAGGAGCCGTACAATAAGTGCACCGATTCTCCTCCCAATGCACCCTTTCTTCGGGGATTTCCCCCAGCTCCTGCTCACGGACATAGCGTGGGAGATCGAAAAACATCCGTCCTCGACTTCGCTCGAGATAGGCCCCGATGGACTTTCCCGATTCCTCGAAGGAGTGGACGAAATCATCCCGAACTTCGAAGCAACAGCCCATAATACAAGGTCCGAAAAGGACATGAATCTCCCCCGGCACGTCTTTCAAGCGTTGAAGCGTGTGGCTGGGAATTCCGTTGAGAGCTCCCCGCCAGCCGCAGTGAATGGCAGCGATCGGTCCCTTTTCATGAGAAGAAAAAAAGAGAAGCGGTAAGCAGTCGGCTGAAAATACATGGAGCTCTATCTCCCGTTCCTGCGTAAAGAGGCCGTCCGCCTTTACCGGGTGTTGAATCAAGCTCTCGCGGTGAGACCTGCCCTTAATCTCCACAACCTCTTTTCCATGCACTTGTTCGACCAAAGAGCGAGTTAGGGCCTTCGCTTCGACGGAAAAACCAAATCGGACATGAGGAAAGTTCGCCATCGTCATTCCTTGTCCTCCGTATTGAGTAACTTCAAAAAGCCTTCAAACTCTTTAGGAGGGTCTGCTTCACAGGAAACTTCCTTTCTAGTCTTTGGGTGAAAGAAAGAAAGGCGACGCGCATGAAGAAAGGGGTGCTGAAGGGTTTCGATAGTCTCTTGTAATACTCTAGAAACGGACTGCCTCTTTCGCGAGCTCGAGCGCTTAGAGTAAAGAGGATCTCCCACGATGGGAAACCCACCCTCGGAGAGGTGCACTCTTAATTGATGGGTACGCCCCGTATGCGGAAAGAGAGCCACGTGAGTGAAATGAGGAAAGAGAGTCACCGTTTTCCAATCGGTCACGGCTTCCCGCCCTTTTTGAGTATTCGAACTCATTTTCTTACGTTCCCGCTCGTCCCTCCCTATATGGCTTTGGAATTTTCCGGACAAGTTCATTCTGCCCCAGACGACACTCTCATATTCCTTTTTTACTTCCCTGTTTTTAAACTGAGCGCTCAGTGATTCCAAAGACGGTCGATTTTTCGCAATGAGAAGAACCCCACTGGTTCCTCGGTCCAGACGGTGCACGATTCCAGGCCGCGAATCGGAAGTGTCGCGAAACTGGCTCTCTTCTTTAAAGTAATGCAGCAGGTAATGCACGAGTGTGGGGCCCGAGTAGCCGATGGCAGGGTGAACCACCATGTCTTGTGGCTTATTCAGCACGAGAATATCCTGATCTTCGAAT
>JAHFAF010000398.1 GCA_023250715.1 Pseudobdellovibrionaceae bacterium
GGCTTTTGGGAGAAACACAGCCGAGTGGTGAGGCACCGCGGGTCCTTATGGCAACCACCATGTTGGGCTATAATCATGCCGCAGTCGTCGATACGGTCGTGGGATTGGGGCTCGTGCAGCGAGGAGCTCGAGTGGAATTTTTGGGTTGCGATCGGATGCTGCCGGCTTGTCAGCTCATGGGCTACCGTAAGGAACCCAGGGAGGGCTATGGCAGTCCTCTAGTGAAGAAGCGATGCGAGTCCTGCTACACGTTAGGTTGTTCGGTGAACGAGGAGTTGGGCTTCAGGCTCCACAAATTCTCCGATTATTTGCCTGCGGAAAGGATGGAAGAGCTGCTCCGTTTATCGAATGAGGTTCCACTATCTGAACTCGCTTCTTACACGCAAGATGGGGTTAAGCTCGGCGAACATGCACTGGCTGGAGCACTTCGCTTTTTCGCCAAAGGGGAGCTTACGTCGGAGTCTCATGGAGAGTTCGTCTTGAGGCGCTATTTTGAAAGCGCGCTGCGCGTGAAGGAGATCTTTAGCCGAATCTTGAGGGAAAACAGATATCAGTCAGTGGTGATTCATCACGGGATTTACGTTCCCCAAGGGATTCTGGTAGAGGTCTGCCATCAGTACGGGGTTAGGGTAGTGACATGGAATCCCGCTTACCGAAAACACAGTTTTGTTTTTTCTCAGGAGGATAGCTACCACCACACGATGGTGTCCGAACCCAGCGAGAATTGGGAGGGGCTTACGCTCTCGGCCGAGCAGGACAAACAGCTGACCGACTACCTGATGAGCCGACGATATGGTACGGGAGATTGGATCTGGTTCCACAAGGAACCGGAGCACGATCTGGATATCATCGCAAGGGAACTGAACCTGGATCGCAGCAAGCCCATCGTTACGCTTCTTTCGAACGTAGTATGGGATGCCCAACTGCACTATGCCTCCAATGCCTTTTCGGGAATGACGGATTGGGTACTCGAGACAATTCGTTACTTTGAAAAGCGTCCCGGCCTGCAGCTTGTTGTGCGTATCCACCCGGCGGAGCTGACGGGATTTGTGGCCTCTAGACAACTTTTGCAGGACGAGATTGCGAAAGTCTTTCTTAAAATCCCTGGGAATGTTCGGGTGGTTGCCCCGGATACCCAGGTCAGTACGTACGGCCTGGGAGATCTTTCGAACGCGGTTCTTATTTACAATACCAAGACAGGAATCGAGCTTTCCGCTTTTGGCATTCCTGTCATTGTGGCGGGCGAGGCTTGGATTCGGGGTAAGGGGTTTTCGCGCGATGCCCGCAATCCAGAGCACTATTTTTCGCTCCTCGATGAATTGCCATTCAAGACACGACTTGGAGAACGGGAGCTTAAGGCCGCGCGATTGTATGCTTACCATGTATTTTTCCGGCGAATGATCCCGCTGCCCTTTATCGAGGGAATTAGCCGCGCGGAGTTTGGCGTGAAGTTGGATTCGCTGGATGAATTGAAGGCAGGCCGATCCCGCGGTCTTGATGTCGTGTGCGAGGGGATCTTGGACGCGAAGCCGTTCATTTACCCTGCGGAAGAGATGGCGAATCGGGAGGGCACGTGAAGGAGAAGCGCCACTATCTCTTCATTTTTACCCAACTTGGTGTTTGCCGCCTTTATTTGCCCGTGCTCAAGGAACTTGCGGCGCAAGGACACAAGCTCTCCTTCTTCTTTACTGGGGAAAAGCCAATTCCGGGGCCGGGACGTCGATTGGAGGGGGAAGAGTATATTCAGGCACTAGAAGATTTGGGACCTTGGGTGCAAGTCCATCAGGGAGTGCTTCCGAAGCGCGCCGATCGTTGGGCGGGTCTCGCCTACCGGATACGGATTTACCGGGACTACTTGCGCTACCTGCACCCCGACTATGCGAAGGCCCACAAGTTGAGGGAACGGCTCGAGAGAATCGTCGATAACCCGCGATTGCTCCGCGGGATAGGCAATTGGAGGCGACTCACTGGAGAGTGGGGAGTACGTTGCTTGGAGGGTGGACTTTCTTTCCTTCAGAGGTGCATTCCTGCCGATCGTTCGATGCAACATTTTTTCCGTCAGCATTCCCCCGACGCCGTCTTCTTTTCCCGTCTGGTAGATCCGGGGTGCCCCCAAACGGAATACTTGCGAGCAAGCAAAAGTCTAAAGATCCCCTCTTATGTGTGCATTGCGAGCTGGGACAACTTGACGAATAAGGGGATTCTTCCGCTGCAACCGGATCGAGTCTTTGTGTGGAATGAGTTTCAGAGGGAGGAATGTGTGCGCTATCATGGCGTCGCTCCCGAAAAAGTAATCGCCACTGGGGCCCAAGTTTTCGACGATTGGTTCGATTCTCGCCCGGATTATACCTTGGACGAAATAACTAAGCGAGTGGGCCTTCCGCGGGCGGAGCCATACCTTCTGTATGTCTGCTCTTCTTCCTTTATCGCAAAAGTCGAGATCGAGTTTGTTGCTCGTTGGCTCAAGGTACTTCGAGAGAAACTCCCCGATCTGAATGTGATTATTCGACCCCATCCCCAGAATGCAAAGCAATGGGCTGAGCACACTCTTCCCGGGGAGGGGGAAAATCTCGCGATTTTTCCGAGGGCGGGACAATATGTCAGCACGGATGAGTCGAGGGTTTTTTATTCTTCCTTGCTTGCTCATTGCCAGGGGATTGTGGGTATCAACACGAGTGCCATGGTAGAGGGAGGGATTTTCGATAAGCCGGTATTCACTGTTTTAGCGCCCGAGTTTGTCTTAACCCAGGAAGGCACAATCCATTTTTCTTATTTAATCGACGAGGGACTTGCGATTAAGGCTCGAGATCTTAGCGAGCATGTTGAACAGGTGGCTCGCATTCTCGAAGGGGAAACCGCAGAGGAGAAGTCGGCGAGGCGCGCCTTTGTCGCTAAATTCTTGCGTCCGCGGGGCTTGAATCTGCGCGCGACTCAAGTGTTTGTTGACGAGTTGGAGGGTCTTTTTGCGGCTCCCTTGATGGTGGCCTCGAAAACTGTAGAGGAGCCCGCGTGAGTGAGATGCAAGTCCAGCCTTCGTTTTGGACTTGGTTCTTTACCAAGGCGAAGCGACTAACAAAACTTCGCCATACGAGATACTGGAGGCGACCGATCGCTTCTTTAATGGAAGATTATCTTCGGGAGGTAGATACAACAAGAAGACTAACGACGTCATCTCCGAGTTATCAAAAGCTTGGAGACATTATGGAAAAGGTGGCGGCGATCGATCGTCAACTTGAACAGATCGCTTCCAGCTCACGGCCAATCGTTGCGGGTCCGTGGACCTCCGAGGTAGGGTTTGAAAACCTCTACTGGATTCCTTTTCTCAAATGGTTCCAGCAGCACTTTCAGATTTCTCTCGACCGTTTTATCGTCTTTTCGCGTGGGGGGACGAGGGAATGGTACGGGGACTTAGCCAATAGGTATTTCGACCTTTTCGATTACTTCTCCGCGGAGGAGTTCCGGGAGTGGTCGCAAAGACATCGGGAGCTCATCGGGGGGCAAAAGCAAACACGATTGACTGAATTTGATGAGGAAATTTTAAGGCGAGCTCGACTTACCGAGTATGAGCTCCTTCACCCCTCGCTCATGTATGGGACGTTTCGTTATTGTTGGAAAGGGACGTTCCCTCTTTACCACGCGGACGTGCGGACGGTCGCTTCCCCGATGGTAATTCCTGCATCGAGATCGATCGATCTTCCGAAGGAATTTGTTGCGGTGAAGTTCTATTTTAGTCAGTGTTTTCCGGAAACGGCAGAGAATGCTGAATTCTGTAAGAGAACAGTTCGCGAATTGGCATCGAAGGGGCCCGTGGTGCTTCTCCATACCGGATTGAAAATCGATGACCACGGAGAGCTCTTGGGAGAGGAGATCGCTCAGGAACTTCCCAACGTTATTAGTGCGAAATCTTGGATGAGCCTATCGGATAATCTCGCGGTGCAGAGCTATGTGGTGTCTCGCGCCAAGCTCTTCGTCGGGACCTATGGTGGATTCTCCTACCTCGGCCCATTTTACGGGTTGCCTTCAATCTGTTTCTATTCTGAGAGGGAAAGCTTCGTGCGTTACCACCTCGATTTTATGAATGGAATGATTTCGCGGCTTAAAGAGGCGTTCCCTGGCCATCGGGGTGAGTTTGTCGCACTCAACGCAAGGTTGCCCCTCCATATTTCCCCTTTTCCTGGAGTCTCTCTTTGAAAAGAGACGTCGCGGTGGCCCTGCCC
>JAHFAF010000070.1 GCA_023250715.1 Pseudobdellovibrionaceae bacterium
CTTGGTTATCCACGACTTCGCAATCCAAGCCGGCCTCCTTCGCAATGGACGTTAGGGTGTCGATATAGTCTTTTTTCGCCGCCACTAGTAAGACATCCATCATCGGCTGGCCGGAAGCATTCGGCTGCTGGCTATTACCGAGAATGGCGAAATCCAAATTCACGTCGTTAATATTGAACGGGATGTATTGCTCGGCTTCCCAATAAAGCTGATGGCTCAAATCTCCCGCCGACATTCTGGGAACCGCGATTTTTTTTGTCATAATCGAGTTTCCCGTTGCGCCTATCGCAACCCGCTTTGTGGTAAATCCCTTGAACTCAAAAAGTTTTTTCAGTGCTGCTACGACGACGGGACGATTAGTAATCTCTCCGTCGGCAGCAATCGTGTCCCAGGGTAATGGCAAACGGTTATAGGCCACCAAACGCGGGTTTTTCTTACCCGTTAGTTCCACGGCCTTAATACCCGAGACTCCAATGTCGAGCCCCACTAAGTGGCGCTCGTTGAAAAGGTCGAGAAGCCCCATGAATGCTCCGATGCCCGGTGCTCAAAAATATCTAGTGTTGAATTATGGATACCCGCGATCGGAAGTAATCGCGGTGAATGGGATGCGTACTACATATTCTATTTTATCAATAACTCACGGGCGGGAATAGCGAGAAATAGAAAGAACTTACTGCAGCACATCAAAAGAATCTTCTAGGCGTTCGACCACGCGCGTATTTCCGAGAACATCGCCTAATCGGACGCGGGACTCCAAGGTCAGAAGCAAATAGACTTCAAGCGTTAGCAGCGGGACGGCGAGAATGAGAAAAAAACCCCACAAATAGGAGGTGGAACCAAACAAGATAGCGACTACCAACGGGAAATTCCTAAGAAAGGAGTTCCGAAAGTTACAAGGCATTGCGCTACTCACATCAATAACGCAAAGACCCATTATCTTTTTTCCGATACTTTGGCCATTCCCCCAGGCATCCAGACCAGAGCACCAAAAGGCAGCGAGCGCTACTCCCACGACCGTGGACAAGGCGCGTCCAAGAAGAAAGACGGCCACTAGAAGAAGGGCATCGATCGCTTTTGCCAAGAATCGGCTGAAGATCGAAACTTCGCTTTGCCCAAGCAGAATGCTAGATCTTCTATCTTTCTCTGCGGCGGCGGCATTCAAGCTCGAAGCTCCCTTATCCAACTTGACTCCAATGTCCTATTCCTCGTATCAAGGGGCATTCCATGAGAACGAATTTTACAATTAAAAAGGGAGGTCGTCACCATGGCCAGCGGTGTTAATAAAGTTATTTTGATCGGAAGGTTAGGAGCCGACCCGGAGGTCCGCTACACAAGCAATGGCGGAGCCGTTGCGAACTTCAATATGGCCACCAACGAAAGCTGGACCGACAAGAGCGGTCAGAAGCAAGAAAAGACCGAGTGGCACAAGATAGTGGTCTGGGGAAAGATAGCGGAAATTTGCGGGCAGTACTTGTCCAAAGGCCGCCAAGCCTACGTGGAAGGCCGTCTTCAGACTCGGGAATGGCAAGACAAGGAAGGCAATAAGCGCTACACGACGGAAGTCGTCGCCCAAACCGTTCAGTTCTTGGGCGGACAGGGAGAGCGGAGTGCTGCCACTTCTACCGACTTTGCTCAAACTCCAGCAACGGAGTTCGAGCCCTCAGCCGCAGGAATGGAGGCTAAAGGCCTTGGCGAAGATGAGGTCCCCTTTTAAAGCTGTGGCTTAATCTACTAGATCTTGAGTGACGCGGTCGGCGAGTAGCCGGCCGCGTGCCGTAAGTTTCAGCCACTCCCCTTCCCTATCAATCAATCCTTCTCTCAAAAACAGTGGAAAGTTCTTAGCCTCGGTCAAATCATAGGCATAACGATCTCGAAATGCGCCCAAGTGGACGCCTTCGTTCTGACGTAACTCCAAAAAAGTGGCTTCTAAAAGAGTCTGCCCTTGAGTGTTCGGTTCCCAGCCCTCCGAAGAAAAGGGATTGGAATCGAGATAGCGAGAAAAATCGGAAAGTGCTTTTCGATGGTGAAATACACCTCGGCCAAATATCCGACTCGCTGCTGAGGGACCAAGTCCCAAGTAATCCCCGCCCGACCAGTAAAGAATATTGTGCCGACTGGCAAGACCGGCCCGAGCAAAATTGGAAATCTCGTATTGCAAGTACCCTTCGTTTTCGAGAAGGCGAACTCCAGCCTCATAGAGATCCGCGGAAAAATCATCGGACGGAAGTTTTGTAAAAAGAGAGTGCCCGGGCTTCAAGCTCAGGTTGTAAAAGCTCAAATGATTGGGCTTCAATCGAATCGCCTCGCGAATGTCGTCCAAAGACTCTTCGAGACTCTGTCCAGGAATTGCAAAAATGAGATCCAGATTCAGGTTCTCGACACCCGCGGCACGAAGGAGGGAAACCGCTCGTACGACCGACTCCGCCGTTGCCGTTCTTTCCAATTTTTCCAAATAGACAGCCTGGAAACTCTGCGCTCCAAGGCTTACACGATTCACCGGAGTATGCGCCATCAGGCCATCACAAAATTCTGGAGTGACGGTCTCGGGGTTTGCCTCTAGCGTGATCTCTATTCCCTCATCAAAGGGAAAAGAGCCGGAAAGCGCCTTAAAAACAGATCCTAAGATCTTGGTAGGAACAAGAGATGGCGTGCCGCCACCGAAAAAGATACTGCTTACCTTACGCGATCCTGGAAATGCGGAGCCAAGCCAAGAAGCAGACTCCTCCACCTCGCGGAGCACTCTATCCTGCCACTTGAAGAAATCCGCGGGCTCAAATCGGGTGAACGAGTAAAAGTCACAGTAAGAACACTTGTGGATGCAAAAAGGGATATGAACGTAAATTCCGAAGCGATTTGGCATCCCTTGCCCACTCGGGTACATATGAGAGAACGAGTTCAACACCATGATCAGTAAATACACGCTCAAGAACGGAATTCCAGTCTTTATCGTTCCCACGAGAAGCGCTCCCGTAGTCACCATCCAGGCATGGGTCGGCCGCGGAAGTGTCTACGAAAGCGATAAACTGGCGGGCATCTCTCACTTTTTAGAGCATGCGCTATTCAAAGGGACGGCCCGCCGTAAGGTGGGAGATATCGCACGTGAAATTGAGCGAAAAGGCGGGGAGATCAACGCCTTTACCTCCTTCGAAGAGACCGCTTACTACACCACACTCGCGAGCCGTTACTTCGAAGACGGGCTGGATGTATTAGCCGATGCCCTCCAATCACCTGCGTTTGATCCCGAAGAGATGGCCCGAGAAAAAGAGGTCATTTTAGAGGAGATCAAACGGGCCCACGACTCGCCCTTTAAAATGGTTTCCACGAATCTTTGGAAAACAAGCTTTCCAAACTCGCCCTATGGGCGGCCCCTTCTTGGCTTCGAGGAGACGGTGCGAAAAATCGATCACAAAGTTTTGAACGAATATTTTCGGCGGCATTATCACGCAGGCACCACGAGTCTCTTCATTGTTGGGGACGTCGAGGAAAAAAAGGCTTTTGCGAAGGCTCAAGCCTACTTTGGAAAGATGAAGCGAGGAAAAGGGGACCGCCTGCCTACCTTGAAGTCCGGAAAAAGCACCGGGCCCAAGATCGTGAATCTCGGGAAGGATATCACTGAGTGCCATCTTCAACTTGCTTTCCCGGCGTTTTCCGTCACGCACGGATCGACTCCAGTGCTGGATCTCATGTGTAGTGCCTTAGGCCAGGGGGAATCCAGTCGACTTTACCAAAGGCTCGTGAAGGAAACGCATCTTGCTCTCGATGCGCACATGGGCCTGGTTGCCACCGGTCGCTGTGGCCTTGCGACGTTGGGAATTACAACCCCGCCGGATAAGGTTGAACCGGCGCTGAGGGAGGCGATGAAAGTCTTATGGGAAGCGGCGACCCACGGGCTGAATGATACTGAAATCGAAAGAGTGAAAAGTTCGTTAGAATCGGAAGTCGTCGGAGGAAAAGAAACAGTCGAGGGTTATGCTCGAAGGCTCGGCTACTATTACATTCAATTCGGCGAACCAGATTATGAAAAGAAGTATCTCGATTCCGTCCTTGCCGCCGATGCCTCACACGCGACGGATGCCCTAAAGGGGATACTCGGACAAAAGCCGGTGCTTTCCCTGGTTCATCCTCAAAACATGCCAATCGACTCGAAGAGCCTAGCCATCGCGCTCAAAGCTCCTTCCCTCGAAAAGCCTCTTGCCCGCGTGGACTCGCAGGCCCCTAAACTTACGGTGAAAACTTTTTTTCGAGTGATCACCAAGCGGCTCGATTCGTTGCCTATCGTGACGTTGCGATTTATTTTCCGAGGTGGAAGCCGGGAAGAAGCGAAACACCAGCACGGAATTGCGTCGCTCTTTCAAAGAGTTTGGACCTCCGGCACACAATCTTTCAACGCCCTTCAAATCGCCCAAGCACTTGAATCGCTCGGGGCCTCTTTACACGGTTTTGCCGGGAGAAATACCCATGGACTCTCCTTGGAGTTTCTTCCTAAACACTGGACGGTAGTAAAACCTCTTTTAAGCGAGATCTTGCTGCACCCAACTTTCCCGCAGGATGAATTTGCGACGGAAAAAAACCTCATGATGCGTGAGATCATGTCGGAACGAGACACTCCCGGGCAGGTCTGCAATCTCAATTTCATCGCAGCACTGTATGGAGATCATCCTTATGGAAGATCGGGAAGCGGTACCTTGGATAGCGTTGGAAAAATATTACCGGAGCACATTCAGGCCTTCTATCGAGATCACTTGAATCAGAAGGATCTCGTTGTCTCTACAGTGGGGCACTTTCCCAAGGATGGGTGGGTGGATGAACTAGAATCTCTGTGTATACAGCTACCCTCTCATGGAAGGGAAGCCCATAAGGCCCCTACTTTTCCCGAACAACACGGTCTTCGCGTGATTACCGAGAGAAAGCACCCTCTTTTTCAATCGCACGTTCTCGCGGGTTTTCTCGGAGCTACCTTCCAAGACCATGAGCGCTACGCTCTAAAACTTCTCTCGTCTTGTCTTGCGGGACAGGGGGGAAGATTATTTCTGGAGTTGAGAGATAAGCAGAGCCTGGCTTACACCGTCTCGCCTATTTGCAATGATGGCCTGGACGGCGGAATGTTCGGTTTTTACATCGGATGTTCTCCGGAAAAATTGGAAAAAGCACTCACTGGAATCCGGACCGAAATAGACAAGATTCTTCAGAGTCCACTTTCCAAAGAAGAGCTCAATCGCGCGAAGCAATACTGGGTGGGGCGATTCGAGCTAGACCTTCAACGGTTCGGGGCACAGGCAATGCTTTTCGGCTTAGATGAAATTTATGGGATGGGATTCGACCATTCCTTGAGCCTTCCGGAGAGAATGAAGGCGATTAGCGCGGAGGACATTTTAACAGCCGCAAGGAAGTTTCTTCTAGTCAGTGATGCGACGATTTCCATCGTTCATCCGGAAGCTTTGCCAGAAGATCAAATTCGAAAAGCCTGGGCTTCTAAATCTTAAAAGAAAACCGCTCCACCCCACTCACCATAGAATGTTCTGTCGTACTTCGTTTCTCCTAGCGACTAAGATTTAAGCGTAACGCAAGGCTAGGTGCCACTTTCCGCCCAAAGGAACTGTTTGAGGACACCCGTTAGTTTTTCGACGGTGACGAACTTCGCTGCAAGAGTGAAAGCCAAATCATTGGGGGAAGAACCCCTTCCCCAACCTCCGACTAGTGGACTCTGCCTTGCAGTTTCATTAAGGAAAGCTGAAAGGGAGGCACCGGTGAATTCTCTATTATGCTTGGGACCGTACTTAATTCTCTCTACCAATGTCTGGGGAGAGGCACATAAGGAAACGCCGCAAGAGATCGCGCTCACCCCGGCGGAGGAACGAAGAATTGGCGAGATGGAGACGAAAGAACTGCCTACCGCCTGTCTCACTCCGCCAGGCACCGGGAAGCCGTTCTTTACCAACCAGCTCGATAACGGTCTTGCGGTGGAGCACTACCTTGGCCCCTTCGGCAAACTGGTGAAGGCGGACTACGACAATGGCACGTCTACCCCGATAAAGGATCTCCAGGCTTACCCGGTTGTGAGCAAAACGGGGAACTGGCTCATTCAGCAAAAGGGCGAAAAAATGGAAGTAGAGCTCATTAGCCTCACCCCACCCTTCGAAAGCAAGCCCTTCATGGCGCCGGAGCTGCACGAAAGCCTGATCAAGAATTTGGGGTCAGGTAACTACGGACCGGAAGGGGTATTTTCGGCAGACGAAAAAACCGTGATGCTCAAAGACAACGCCAAGCAAGAGTGGCTCGTGATTGAGGTGGAAAGCCAAAAGATTTTGAACCGGATCCCAATTTATACGCCGGATGCCATTCCAGTTTTCAAAAATGAGGACCCAAAACTCTCAGCCGACGGAAAAAAAGTGGCCTTTCTCGACAGTTCCGGAACGGTAAGCATATTTGAGACCCGCACCGGCGAAAAAATATTCGAAAAGCAATACGGATCGGTCAATCAGCCAAGGAGTGGAGATTTTTCACAGGACGGAACGCGGGTTGCCGCCGCCCGCAAGCCCGGCAACGTAATTGAGGTCATGGACGTATTCAACAAGGAGTCTCTTTACGCCGTGAACATCGGCAAGCTCCTCGGAAAGGAGTTTATCCCTCTTCCGGCGCACTTTAAACCAAAGTTTCCCCGGGAGCCCCGTGCCACCCATGTGTGGAGCCAATTCATTCCGGGCACGAATCACCTCGTGGCCGGAATTAAGGGTACCAATCTATTTGTGATCTTGAACGATCGGGGCAAAGTAGTTGGCCGCTACCAAAGTTCGAATTTAAACGACATCTACGATGCCACCATCACGTCAGATGGCAAATCGCTACTAGCCCGCGGCGCCACTCAAGGTTGCCGGATTACGTTGCCCTAAATCGGACTACGTTTATCCCTTAGACTGCGAAGGGCATGAGCCGAGGGCAAAATGTCGGTATCTTCATCGAACTGTTAAATCCTAAAAAACGCCTTCGCCTGACGAATGAAAGGATCGATGAGTGGCGAATCGCCGAAGGGAAACCTCTTTGCTTCCCTCGAAGCCTCCGCCAGTTTTCTAAGAACGATTTCAACGGAGTCCTTCAATGCCGTGGGGTTGTAGCCACCCTCCAACACGAAAAGTATTTTGCCGGAAGTTTCTTCGGCCGAGCCAATTAAGTAATCGGCAATTTGCCCGTAGTCCGATGTGTTCAGAGCGAACCCTTGCATAGGATCCTCCACGTGCCCGTCGAATCCAGCCGAAACGAAGATCATCTCCGGTTTGAAGTCTCGCAAAATCTGGGGAATGAGTCCCGCGTAAAGAGGAATGAATACATTTCGCCCCACCGCACTCCCCAGAGGAAAGTTTAATGTTGTTCCCTTCCCCTTTCCCAATCCAACCTCATCCAAGGCGCCACTTCCCGGATAATAGGGATAACGATGAGAAGAGAGAAAGAGCACATTCGGATTTTGGTAAAAAAGATCCTGCGTGCCGTTTCCATGATGGAGATCAAAATCAACGATGGCGAGACGGGCTCGAGGGCTTTCGGTAAGAACCGCCTGAGCGGCGAGGGCAATATTGTTAAAAAGACAAAACCCCATCGCTCGTTGGGGAGTGGCGTGGTGCCCCGGAGGCCTGACAAGCGAAAAACCCCGGCGCAATTCGCCTTTCCAAATTCGAGTGGCAAGATCGATTGTCCCGCCAGCTGCGAGAAGAGCGGCTTGAACGGAGTCGGGGCAATAATAGGTGTCCGCATCCCAAAAGCCCGACTGATTTCTCGCCGAGAGGATGGAGCTCACCATTTCTCTTGCATGCGCCCTGAGAAGCTCCTCCTCCGAGGCCGTTCTCGCCTGCAGGCGTGGGTAGAAATTAAAGGGAGAACCTGGCTGAAAAAGGGAAAGTATCGATGAGAGACGTTCCGGATTTTCCGGGTGCTCTTCGATAGAGCGATGCTTTAGGAGATCGACATGAGTTAGCGCCGCATAATCTTCCATGCGGATAGGAAATTATCATAAACCCGTCTTGGGCGTCGATAAGGACGTAGGATTTCGGTCGATCAAATTGAAGAACCGAGTCCCAAAGGGCATCATCTCGTCGACCCTATCCAACCCAACGGTTTGAGGGTAATAACGCGCATCCGAGGGACCGAGCCAGACGTCGATAATATCTGCGCTCTTGATCGCACCTCGCGAGTCGACGAACTTGAATTTCGAGTACTCGCGGAATTGGACGCCGGTAGGAAGCTGGGTCAGATTATCGGCCTTGTAACCTAAATTTATTGATACCACTTTCTTCGACTTCAAAGAAAAGAGTTCATGCCGACGGGAAACACCATCGCCATCTCGATCATTCCAGAGCTGAAGCTTCGAGAAAATGGGGTCTTTTTCGTCGATGACACCATCCGCATTCGCATCATATTTCTTAAGCTCCACGAATCCATTACTCTCTTCCTTATCGCCGAAGAGCTCTGAGCTTTCGGTAATTCTACCATCGTTATTCCTATCCAGAACCAGAAGGAAACCGGGAGCGTTCGGCTCCACCCATTTGGTGGGACGGCCCCACGGATCGATCGGAAACTCGGAAACCCCAGAGAAAGCCGGGCGCTTTTCATCAAAGAACAGATAAAGAGGCGACCGCCAACCAACGCATCCACCGCCATCCGCCTTTTGCGTGAGATAGTGCAGCTCGGGCTGGACATCAATCTTCAGTTTTAAATAGGTCTTTCCGTTCTCTTCCAAAACTGAAGTACTCTGATTCCCTTGCGTATAGGCAAGGCCATCGTAAGCCATGTATTGAGTTGCAGTCGTGGCCGTCACCGCCGGTGCGTTGCAAGTATTGTTTACACCGGGATTACTGAAGCCATGAATGCACTGATAAATGTTGAATTTATTTCCTGAAGTCTCCGCCAGAGCCGCGGCTTGAGTGGGATTGGGATAATTGATTTCCATTCGCATAATGTAGACGGCATTAGTCGTGGCATTAAATCCCGTGGCGCCGCCATAGTACGCCGTATCCCAATAGGTCCCGGACGCCGTTCCGCGAGCACCGACGGTTCCCACCGTTACCAGAGTGGATGTACTTCCCGCAGGAGCGCCAACGAGCTGAAAGGGGGCCGTGGCGGTTCCGAAAAATAGGTTCGTTTGAAACTTCACCTTAAAGGAGCCCAAATTGATGGGAAGATTGGCAAGAAGTTCGGAATTTGCCGTTACAGGATTCACGGTGCTCCGCAAGTTTGAAGAAAAACAGCCGACAAAAAGTTCTACCAGAGTCGAAGCAACCACCGGCTCGACGAATTCGGCGTCATTCAAGACCATTCCACCTCGACCCGGGCTATCATCCGGTATAATCGGGCCGCCGGCCACGAGTTGACTCCCAAAAGTCGCGAGGAATAGACCAGCCCGAGCGAACTTTTGAATCTTGTTAAACATACCTGACTCCCTAAACCCTACTGGGTCTTCATAATATTCTTATAAGGAACCTTATCGATTTTTAGCGTCGGCTGAATCGAGGGCACAGAAATATTCTCCCGGTAAAACGCCACCGATTTCACCGGAGAGGCGACCACTCTGGAGTTAGTAAAGCTGGTCCCGTTATGAACCTCCCGAATCAACTCGCCCGTAGCAAATCCTTGAACGACGATGGGATTTATTCTGTATCGGATAAATTGCACCGGAGCGACCATTGCAAAAGCACCCGTCCCACCGATGGGTGGCAAATACCGAAAGAACTCATCGATGCCGGAAAAGCCATCAGTGTCATTGGGGGCATCTGCCATCACACCAGCCGGATCGGTCGAGGCCGCCATATCGGGCCTTCGCTGGGTTCCTATCGCCAATTCCGTCAGTACGGAAGGGGCAGGAGCGATGATCTCGGTGGCAGCATCATTAACAACTCCCACAAAGCTTAGAGGGCGAGAAGGCTGCGTCATATCGGGAAGAGGAATCTGACCCGCGGCCGATGCCACAACTCGTTGAGGAAACGGAGAATAGAAGCGTAAAATTCGTTTCGCCGCGAATAGTTTCAATCCCGTGCTGATTGCCCCCACCGTGTCCACTGCATTGATTGCGGCTTTGAGGTTCGCTTTATTGAGAGTAATGGTTCCTGCCTTATTGACGACGCCGGGATTCGGCTGATCGTAAAACCCTTTGGCTGCCCCTCCCGCCACTATGGGAGCCATGGCCGGAGCCAGTGAAGCAGGCGGATTCAAGTTCTTCATCGCAGACGCTATCACTAAAGACCGGGTGGTCGTGGTTCTATCCAAGGTGATAGTGCGAGAGCAGGCAGACACACAGGCGGAGTCCGGCAAAAAATCATAGAAGGCATTTCCTTTATCATCCATCTGAAGATTCAGCATATTGAATGAGATTCCGCCCTGGCGAATATCTTGAAACAGTGCTCGATTTCCAAGAAGGGTTTCGCCCACTGCCTTAATTCGAGTCTCGGCCAACTTGCTGGCCCGAGTATAACTATTCAGCATCGTGCTCATCGTAACCGCGATAAAGCCTCCAATAAAACCCGCGATCAATAACTCAATCAGCGTAATACCCGCCTGACCGATTCTTCTTCTAGAATGGGTGGCCATCGTTGCCTCGCTTCTTTATTCCCTACGGAATCGTGAGAAATTTAAGCTGTGTAATGCTGTTGTTGCCATTTTCATGCTTGATCCCAATTCGCATATCGGTGATTGCTAACCCAAGCCACGGAGACTGTTGGGTCCAAAAACCGTATTTACCAGAGCAAGGACCATCGCACTGCCCATCCGGCGCCGTTTCTGAATCGGAAAAGGCAATAGGAAGCTTTTCCATGGAACCTTCGAAGTCGCTCACCAATCCCATTCTCGAATTCGCAAAGGTGGTAACACCCACCGCGTACTCCGACGGCTGCCCCATAACAGAGGCCCAATCTCTTTGCTGGAACGCGATGGTTGCCTGCCCACTAGAGACCACCGCCGTTACCGTTTGATCGATTAAGGATTTTTTTTCCACGTCGTCCGCAGCTTTTTGAAAGAACTGCAGGGCTTCAATCGCGCTGAAAGACAGCACCGACATCACCACGGTGGAAAGAAGAATCTCTATGAGGGAAAAGCCCTTTTCACTTCTTAGGACGCGAAAGGATCCACAAATTAACTTCATATGCCCTCGAGTTTAATTGAAATGGGCGTCACGGTTTTGTACCGGATGTAGCCCGTACAGATTGGCGTAACGTTATCCGTCGACGAGACTCCGCAGGCCGGCATGATCGAAGACCAGCGCATCACCTGATTGCTCAGCAGAAAGGAAGCGGAACAGGTAGCCAAACTCGCACGCGAGTTGAAATCCGGAAAAATCTGCCAAACCGGAGTATTCCCATCCGCGTTGAACGCATTCAAATTGCAATCAATACTCCTGCCGCCAAGCCAATGCATGTTGCGAGCAATTTGAACACCGGTCGGACTCATTACGGAATGAAAGGAGACTCCCTGTTTTACTGTGTCCAAATCGATTTTGACCTTAGCGGCCGCCACAAACCCCACAATGGTCACCGGAGAGGTACGCCCTGGCTCAAACTCCAAGAGATCGGTAACCAAAAACCCAGGAACGAGTACCGCAGACTTTTTAATGAGAACACGTGAAACAATCGACTGAAATGGAAATTGAAACGTCGTACCCATCGGAACCACCGTGGCACAACCATTTTGCACCCCCCCCGCAACGCATTCGTAGGTAAAAGTTCCTGGGTTTGCGGTCACTGCCCACGACTTTGTCCTCGTCTGCGAGGTAAAGTCTGTGAACATGTTCGCTCCCGCCGCATTTGCATCGCAGTGGTTCTCGTCGATGATTTCATGGACTAGATCGTGAGACTCAGTTGGAAAAGTGCGGGCGAGCGTAGGTACCGCCGCGGTAGTCGTGCTAAAATTGGAAAAGGAAGGCGAGGACGAAATCCCGGTGCCACTATTTGGGTAATTCAAAGTGATAAAGTTGGAGCCAATGGGAGCGTCTTCCTCTCGATTGGTTCCAAAATGCCCATCCGAGCCCTTTTCGCCGGAGGCGACAGTGATGGCAAGAGATAGATCGCTGTTTTGAAAGTCTGTCGTCGTAATATCTAGCTTACTTTCATTTACCTGAATCACTTCCGTAGGTCCGACAACCCACGGTTTGGTTCGAATCGTTAAAGTGGGTGGGTGCGCAAGGATCGGATCCGTGGCAGCGATAGTGGCTTCCGCCGCGGCTTTATCAATAGTAAAACGATCGAAATCCGCCTTCGCCGTCGTATAGCCCGTGAGAGCCGAAGTGTCGGTATTTAATTTGTCCTGGGCCGTTTTTAAATCCACATCCGCGGTTCGGTACGCGACACAATTTGGATCCTCCAAATTATTGCCACCCCCCTTACCCTGGTCGTTCAGCTCCGAGTCCAAGCAACTGCAGTTTCCATTGCACGCGCCCAACCAAGTCGTTTTTGCCGAGTCAAACGCGCTTTGCTTCACCCCTACTGCCGTCGTATCCTCATTCACCCGCGTCTGTAAGGTGGCAGGATCTCCCGCCGCGGTAATTATTCCCTGCGCCGCCGCGATGAGCGGGGTTAATCTTGCCACTTCCGCGCGAGCGGCATCATTCGCGGCTTGAGACTGCTGGTCCAATCGAAAGATCACCAAATCATCTCGCGAAGCCTTGAACTCGACATGGGTCGTTCCACTGGAATTCGTCATGGCAATTTGAATCCTGAGCGCAGGAACAGCCACCTGGTCGGCATCCCAGGTGTAATTCTGTATCGGCCCTACCCCGCTACAATTTCTTCCCGGCACGTCCGTACAGGCGATAGCACGGACATCATCATTCTGCTCCATGATCGCGTTGAATCCATCCCAGGCTAACCGAAAACGGCTAACAATATTTCCTGCCGACGCGGCTGGGGCACTCGGATCTGTGTAATTTACAACTCCAAAACAAGTGGGCTGCGTCTCTTCTAGATCAAGAAAAGACTTCGCATATTCCGCGCAAAATCCCGCAGACCCTGCCCCCGAAGGAGTTTCCATTTGAAACAAAACCGGCAATCCCGGATCGGGGATATCTAGCTTAATTCCGCGCGAGAACTTGATGCCGGGAATATCGGAAATGAGAAAGGAACCCTGTCCTCCGGCCGTAGCAGGCCTAAAGTAAGTACCATCTGAGTTTTTAGGAGGGGAGTAGGTCGTCACCTCATCTCCAAAATCGGCTACGGAAATATTTGGCGCCGCTGGAAATCGAATTTCATTGAAAATCGTCTTACCGAAAAAATGGACGCCTCCGCCCACGCCCGAAGTTGACCAACCGGTTTTGTTGGCTACAGATCCGAAGGTGAGCTGCCCCGCTTGTGTGGCAGTCGCGCCCAGGCCGGTCGAGGCATCCATGATTCCGCCGACAAAGGCGAATTGGTTGAGCTCCCTTGGAGAGATGGCGATAATCGCCTCCCCCGTCAAAATGCGGTTTCTAAAAAACTCGAATTTACTAGAATCTCCGTTCACCGTAGCTTCAATTTTCACAAATACCGTTGCACTGGCGTGCGGGAAGTTGGGATCCGCATCCATTCTTTTCAAATTGAAGGTCACGCTCTCGATTCCTTGAACGTGCTGGAGAACCCAATAGAGCGGATTATCCTGCGTCATGCCCTCAAGCAGGTTACTGGTCCAGGACATCTCATTTACAACGACTCCCCGATCGTTGGAGGATTTAATGGGATTCGCACCGGCTGCATTCAATGCGCTATTGATAAAAGGAAGCTGCATGTCCGGGATGGTAAGCCGACCCAAATTTGAGGTGTTCGTCGCCCAGGCATTAATATCTCCTGGCTGGGGCGCTGCGATGGAAAGAGTATCTTTTTCGATGACCACGCCTAACTTCAGCAGGTGAGTCATCTGAGCCAGCACGCTACTTAAAACAACTCGAGCGTGCATTTTGTTGCCGCTTGATTTTCGAATTTTTCCGAAGATGCCGAGGTACTGGTTCATGGCCATCAAAGCTATTCCCATAGCCGTAAAGCCAAAGAGAACCATTAGGATCGTACTACCTCGGACTGAAGAACGTACTCTTCTCGCCATAGCGCCTCATAAAGGAAAGTTAGACTCTAAATCGTTCAATTGCGGCACAAGGCCAACATGGCTTTGCCATTGGCCCAGAAGAGGGAATTCTGAGAGCTTTAGTTGTCTTTGAGCGAGGGAGTTCTTAGCATTATAACGTAATTCGATGCGCCGTGAAAAGCTTTGTAGAATGCCTTCAGGTTCCGAACACTTATAGAGTATCCTTAAGGGGTGTATAGCAAGTTCTTTACACTTTTCTTGTTTTTTCCTTTCTTAGTTTTCGCCCAAGACGCGAAGATCGACATCCCACGCGTAAATAAATTGCAGTACATGTACCAGTTTTTCTACCTCCCCTTTAGTGTCGAATTTCGCGAGGGAAGAACGGTAAACGACATTCTTCCTTACATAAGGACGAGTGATGCGGAGCCTCCTCGCTTATTGAAGCCCTTGGAGCTTCAGACTTTGGATAAAGAGTGGGCGAAACTTAGAGATCCCTACAAGAAAAAATCTCTCCTTCTATCGACGCAGGTTCCTGTCGGGCAAAGCACAGTCATCACGCAACGATTGGTCAGCCACCACATTACTTTGACCCGGGGGGCATTCGACACACTCAGCATCCCTGAAAAAATTCAGGTGACGGAGATGTTGAAAAAGAAGCCGCCCGAGGTGCAATCTGCCTTCAAGCAAATTCGATTCTTAAAATCTTTTTTGTCACCTCTTCAAGAGGAACGTTTCAACTTTTTCGTCTTTTCCCCAAGTTGGTGCGAAAGCTCTCGGGAATACCGGGTGCTATTCGAATCTTATCTCAAGAACTTCCCAAATCTTGGCTTCAATCTGCACTCTGTAGTAATCGAAGATCCGAAAGAAGAAATTTTTGATGGCAGGATCATCAAGGATCTC
>JAHFAF010000399.1 GCA_023250715.1 Pseudobdellovibrionaceae bacterium
CCTGCGCTTGTAATCCAGGTCGTACTTCTTGCGGTTCTTCTTTGTTTCCATCTACTGTCTCCATACCACGCCTCAGCGCGGCTCTCGAGACAGCCGATTCAATCCTCTTTTACCTAAGTGCTATGCTCTCCAGTCCACCGCCCGCACTCCAGTTCGACTATAGTCACATCACCTCCACCACTTAATATGATTTTCGAACCGCCGACCGCAGGGGAGAATAACCTAAAAACGAAATGCGAAAACCGAAAACCGAAAACCGAAGGCTAAGCCAAAGTAACCTGAAGGTTCTAACTTTACTTTTGAACTTTGCTTTTTCGGTTTTCGCATTTCGTCTTTAGGCTATCCAACTGCGGGCTTCGCTTTGCCTCGAACCGTCGCTACCGACTTGCCCAGAATGGCGCGTAACTCCGTCGCCTCCTGAATCACGTTCTGCATTCGATCGGAGGCAATCATTCCAGTCCTTGAGATGAGGCATAACCAATACCGAGTCTCGCGCATCTCCTTTAGCGAAATCTGAAGCTTATGCCCAAAGTCGGCCCGGCTATCGGTGCCTTTGGCCTCCTCATAGTTCGCGCCGACCGACATCGCGCTCCTTAGTAATTGGTCAGAGATTTTCCGCGCAGCACTTTTTTCGGGAAGCTCATCCAACAAACGGATAACTTGGGCGCTAAAATCTAACAACCGTTCCGAGAGTTCTCTCTTTTCCATATTCCTATAATGCGGGGCTAAGACATTCATGAAAAGTCCTCATGGAGAGCGTCCGACCGACTGGAGAGGCCTTGGGCTATTGCAACATCGAATTGGCTCCGATTGGGTGGTGGTGCCAAGAGTGGACACCAATGTCGAACCGCAATCCGACGAAGGTGAGGACCACAATGAAATTGGGGTCAGTCAAAGATTAAGGTTATGCTGACGCTACCAAACTCCTCGATCTGCTTGCCACTTTTTACCGGCCTCTAAGAGAGCAGGTCCGGCAGATGCCGGGGGCATTTCAAAACTCGCTTACGGTAGTGGTAACGAAACCCGTGGGTGAATTCCAGGGTACGTTGATTTGTTTACCGAGTTTTTTGACTCACGCGCAAGCACGGATTCTTGGAAATTCCCGGACTGCGATGAGGAGTTAAAGACACGGTCGATTGCGAGACGGAATTTCACTCCCAGCATTTTCTTTTTTCTGGATGTCTTGCACGTTCTTTCGTATTCCCATCGGCCTTTGTCCTTCACGGCAGATCACACGCCCCCTCGTTAACGAGTCTGGCGTCGAAAAATAGCTGTCTCTGCCGTTTCAGCAGAAAATCTTGATCCCTCACATATAAGGGGCTATACAGCCAGCACGTTAACCGAAGGAGTTGTATGAATATCCGCATACTTGTGACTGTTGTGGCAGGAACCTATTGGGGAGTCGGTGCAGGAGCTCCTGGATTCTTTTCCCCGTCAGATCGCGAGATTCCCGACGGTGTTCGTAAGGTTGCGACTTCTATCGTTCAAATTGTCACCCTCTCTGACGATCCCCCCGAAATCCCGCAAGAGAACTATCAAAAATTTAAGGGCCTAATCGAGGAGAGCGGCGGTCTCCTTAGCCGACTGTGCCATAAGGCCATCGACGAATGTGCCAGCAAGAAAGCAACCTCCTGCAAAATTCCTTTCAAGATGTCGGCAACCGGCTTTTTCATCAAGGATCAACCTAAGACTCTATGGACGGCCAAACACATATATGAAGATTGGCTCGAGGAGGCCTTCACAAGGATCGCTAAGTTGGATATTTCTCCCAGAAAAAAATACGCAGAACTATTGAAGAAGAAGGTCCCCTTTCTGCTCTTTGATCACAACGAAAAGCTTCTTTACGACACTCGTCGAAAAGAAGACTCAGCAAGTTTATCTTTCGTAGGAGAGATTCGCTTTATTAATCCAAACGTAGTGTATCCCTTGTCCGACGTCCTCAGTATTGAATTGGCTCGCTCCATCACTTCCTCCATGTTAACCGTAGCGAGAGAAGTTCCTAAGGACGGAACTCGTGTCTACCTCGGAGGTTTTCCGACAAAGACGAAGCTCAGGAAAGCCATGTACAAGGCTAAGGATGCCGGAGAGACTTTCAATTTTTCTATGGGAAATGTGCTTGAGTTAAAGCCGGGACTTTGCGGTTTGCATCCACAGACCACAGAAGGTGAGCTTGCCGCAATGAAAACCGTCCTTCTATGCGGAGATTTTGACGGAGTGCCCGGGCAAAGTGGCGGTCCGATCGTGAATGCGTCAGGGGAATATATAGCCCTCTTCACCAATCACACCAGTACTGCTCCTAACTTAAGGCCGGAAGACGACTACTCTCCTCTTGGAGGCTTCGGTTACCTGCACCAATTTGTTGAGAATCTCAGGCGAGACTTGGAAAATTAGCCATTATTCAATTAAAGAAGAAAAGGTGCTGGATACTTTGAAGCGTCACACTGCGCCCGAGTGATATGATCGAACTTGCAATCGGACCTAATCGTCTTCTTTTCTTTATTGGCCAATCCCGAAATCAGGCAGCCCGCTTGAAGTGTGTAGCCATATGTGTAATAATTGAACCTAACTGTGTAGGAGGACACACATGGCCACAAACCTTGCTATCGATGACGATTTATTAAATTTAGCGCAGGACATTGGAAAGAAGACCACGAAAAAGGCCACCGTTACGGAAGCGCTTGAAGAATATATTGCGAGACGCAAGCGACTAAAAGCTTTGGAGGCTTTCGGGACTCTCGATTCAAATACGACCTACAATTACAAGAAAGATCGAAAGCATCGATGATCGTAGTTGACACTTGCATCCTGTCTGAAGCCTTCCGGAAAAAGACAAGAGTTCGGAATTCTCAAGTAGTCGATTGTCTCTCACAGATGATCAAAGATGATTGGCCACTCGTCATTCCAGGTATCGTCCTTCAGGAACTTTTGACCGGCTTCCTTACTGACAAGAGTCTTCAGAAAGCGTTGGACGTCCTAAGTGGCTTCAGCGTCAACTACGCTGATTACGAAGATCATTTGATGGCAGCGAGGGTTCGCTCTCAATGCCAAAAAAAAGGAATTCAAAGTAGTAGTATTGATGCTCTTATCGCTGCAATGACAATTAATTTAAATGGCAGACTATTGACAGTCGACAATGACTTCAAAAATATTTCCGAAGTTTGTCATCTCAAACTTTTTCAGTTTTAGCTTCTGGGGATCGTAACGAAGGAACTTGCATTTCTACGAGCGTTCAAGGATACGTCCTATTGGCCATTTTATCGCCTCGAAACGACCGTCTTCACTCTTACCCTGGACGGGATATTCCCTGACCATGGTGAATGGTTCGACTTTAGTTGCTTCGCCTCCACCATTCACATCAAATCCTGAACTTTTGTACTCCACACTGTGGGCCGCCCCGGGGGCCTGGATGGGAACCTTTATCTTCAAAAATTCTCTTTTGGCAGGACGGTTTGGATCGAGATCTATGTTGAAGTTCGGCCTCATTGTTCTCCGTGATGACGACTTTGATGACCACAGCGTGGATGACTCTCTTTTTCTCAAGGGAAGGAAGTTTCTCAAATCGAGACATTATCTTTTGGAGAAAGAGTTTAAGGGTTGTACCCTCCAGATTCCTCTGAAAGCGGGCTTGTTCTACCGGATTGATATTATACACAAATGAGTATATACTCATTTGTGTATGTGGAGCGTACTTGAAAGACGGAATGTAATAAAAGTACTCAAGAAAACGCCCAGAGAAATCATTGTCCGTTATGAAGCTTGGAAACGTGTAGTTGAGCTTCAGGGCCCAACCGGCCTTCGTCATGTTAAGGGCTTTCATGATGAGAGTTTAAAGGGCAAATGGGATGGTTTCAGATCGTCACGGCTAGGAGGGCGGTGGCGAGTTATCTACGTAGTTGAAGAGAGGGTTCTTGAAGTCTTTGTGGTGGAAATAACCCCTCATGATTACAGGAGGAAGTAAATGCGTCCCAAAATTAACAGAAAAGACTTTGTTCGGGCTCGGGTAAATATCTCGATTAGTCCCGGTGAAATGCTTAAAACCTTGCGGGAACTACAGGAAATGACCCAAGAACAATTGGCAAGCGCTTCGGGTATTCCTCAGTCCAATATTTCCGCTCTTGAAAGTGGGACAAGACAGACGGGGAGAGAACGGGCGCTAGTCTTGGCGAAGGTGCTGAAAATACATCCGGCCGTTATTCTCTTTCCC
>JAHFAF010000400.1 GCA_023250715.1 Pseudobdellovibrionaceae bacterium
TGAAGATCCCCTCTTCCATTGCGCCCCCAAACTCAGTTGAGTTTCAAAGGCTTAAGTTTAGTAGGGGGCGACATTTTCGCTGGGGAAAGGTGCGGCGACAAAGTCGCCGGGTAATTACACTTCCTTATTTTTTTTCTCTAAGTTGCCGAAAAGATAGAGAAGGTCCCTATGGTCATCCTAATAGCTGAAGACGAACCTAGTATCCGACGCGCGCTGGAGATGCTCCTCAAAAACGAGCACGACATCATCAGCTGCGAAGACGGCAAACAAGCTCTCCAGGAGCTCACGCGCACGTCCGTCGATCTGGTCATCACCGATTTTCAGATGCCCTTCGTTTCGGGGCTCGAGCTCATCCAGAAGGGAAAAAATATTTCGCCTTCGACTGCCTTCATCTTGATGACAGCCTTTGGCTCCACCACTCAAGCCGTGGAGGCCATTCAGCTGGGTGCGGACGATTATTTTTCCAAACCTTTCGATGTTTCCGAAATGAAACACCGGATACGAAAAATCGAGGAGCTACGCTCGTTCAAGGTCGAGAAAGCCGTCTCCACGAGTGAAGACGTGGCAAAGCGCCTTCCAGGCAACTCCCCTTACATCCAAGCTGCCCGACGTTTCGTCGCCGCGGCCGGGGCGTCCACCTCTTCCGTACTTCTTCTCGGGCCCCAGGGTGTAGGAAAAGAATTTGTAGCACTAGCAATTCATGAAAGTGGGCACCGGTCGATTTATCCTTTTCTTTCCTTGGATTGCGATACGACGGTGCAGGACAAACTCGAAGTCGAGTTATTCGGTCAGGAAAAAGATGCAGGGAAGAAAACGAGCAATCCTCGCCCCGGCAAATTAGAGCTAGCACGTGGAGGAACTCTCTTCCTCAATGGAATCTCAAGTATTCCTGCACCCGTACAAGCAAAGCTCGTTCCCGTGCTTCGAGACAATGTTTTTTCGCGCATCGGAAGCTCGCGCCAGATTAGAGTGAACGCGCGGTTTATCGTTGCAAGTACAACGCCCTTAAAACAGCTGGTCCAGGACGGAAAATTCCGAGAGGATCTCTATTACCTTTTGAATATACTTTCTTTGGAGCTCCCTCCGCTTGCGAACCGAAAGGATGACATCCCAGCGCTTGCCGAGTTTTTCTGGGAAAAAATTTCTCGGGACATAAAAACCAATGCGAAGCTTGCTCCAGAAACCATTGCAGAGATGAGCCGCTATTCCTTCCCTGGAAATGTAAGAGAGCTCATGAACCTACTCGAGCGTTTAGCCGTTCTGGGTGGCGAGGTCCCCGTGATTACGCCCGATCTCTTGCCCCCTGAAATACACGGCGCCCAGGACTGGGGCCTCGATGAAAAGATTGCCGACTTCGAAAAGCGCTTACTCCAAGACGCGCTTCGAGAGGCTGAATATGATGTCGCTCGAGCGGCCAAACTTTTGAAATTGTCCGAAGACACACTCAACACCAAGATTCAACACCATCAACTCTCCCTTCGTAGGAAAGCCGCGTGAGCGTTGCCGAAAAAATTCAAGCCCTGCCCACTTACGAGCGAGGGATTGCCGAGCTCGAAAAATGGTTGCAGGTTGCACGGACCTCTTCCGATAGCTTGAAGGAGGCGGAGGTTCGCTTAGAGGCGATGCACGAGGATCAAGTCCAGCAGATGATCGCACTCGGCATGCAACAGCTCAAAGAGCGCATGGATCTGGCAAAGGTGGAGAATAACTTCCGCCATGTTGAGGAACAGCTCCTACGTCCTGTCATCGATGACGCTGACTATTTAAAACAATTTTTCGGAATTGACCCCACTCGCCTACGCCTTCTTGTCGTTCTTCACGACTTGGGAAAAGTAGAAATCCCCGGTGAACTTTTTGAAGCATTAAACCACATTTTCCCGGATGATTTCGTCGCAAGAGAGATATTGACTCACGAATTTGCTTCCATGCACTGGATCGCGAAATTGGGGAAGGCACTAAAAATCGATGATAAAACGGTGTTCGGCCTTCAACAGCTCATTGCCAATCACAATTTCGGACCGAATCTTACCCTCGATCGGCACAAGCATTTGAGAAACAACTGGTGGCCCGCTCGCTTTCGCGAAAAAATGTTTCCAAAGTTCCTCGAGCTCAAGATCGATCTTGCCAAATTATACGACAAAGACACGGAAGGAACGTTTCAGTACTACCACACAGAAGACTCGGTTTACGCTTGCCTGCTTTCCGTTTACGACAGAGCCATTGCCTCTCGCTTCAACACTTACGGCCTGCAAACCTGGCAGAAATTCGCCGAGCAGGATTACCACGCTTGGCAGTCCTTGATTAAGACTCAGCCGGAGGCTCCCACTCCTCTAAAAGCAACGCTACTCACTGAAAAAATGGAGCTCGCTGCCGGCTGGGCGGAGACGGAGATTGAGGCCATCTGGGCGATCTTGAACGAAAAATATGTCCGCCCGGAAATGAAGAAGATATTTCAGCTCGAGAATTTTCATCCTTACCAAAAGCAAAAGGATGCGAATCAAAAACTCCTCGCAGCCATCGGCCGAGTGAAGACCGCCAATTTAAGTGAAAAGCCAGGCCGGCTACTCTACCGCGCCCGCGATAACTCCTTATACCGCGTCGACGATCGCAGCCACGCCCCCCCCGAGAGAAAAGCGAAACTCTACTGGTGGGATGGAGTGACTTACGACTGGCAACAGATCGCAGAAGATCACAGTCCTATCAAGCTGTACTTCGAGATTATCCAGGGAGATCTCTAGTAACTGGATTTGCGAGCCGCAGGCGAAGCAATCTCATTGAGCTAGCTTCGCCCCACCGTATTTGAGACCCCCTAGAACTTCTCGACCAATGTGCCTTCTTCAAGCTTCACGCCGGGGGCAGCAGTGACCACAGAATAATGTTCATTCAAGAGTTGAGTTACGGTGCCTTCCCCGAGTTGGATCAATTTGCAACGATCGATACCCGTACGGCTCGCTCCGGTCGACGTGCATTGATTTACCAGAAACTTAACTTTGTCCCCTTCTTTAACTTGGTCGTTGCCCAAGCACACATGGGCTTGGGTATCGCTGACCTTCATCGCCACCGTCCCGCGCATCATCGTGTGTGCGCATCCGGACAGTAAAACCACTCCCATCAACACTATCGCATTAACCTTTTTCATTGTTCTCCTCTTTTCCTTTCAGACTCACTCTATTGACCTTAGCAACTGGCGTGCCGGTCCGGCCTATGCAAGTTTTCCGGGGAATCTTGGGAAGAATGGGACAATTTAGTAACTTCGTAGGATGGATTGTCCCTTGAGTAGAAAAATAAGCGACTGGATTGCCGAGGCACGCCGCTTGCTCTATTCACTAAGAGTGAAGCTTTGCATCTTGATTCTATGCGTTGCCATGGCTTGCGAAGCAGAGCCCGATCCTTTTGAAAACGTCGCACCGAGAGTTTCTATAGATCACACCACGCAACCCGGCTTTTTCTCAGAAAATTTCGGATTTCGAAAAGAGCTGATGTCTGAGTTCGGCATCACTCAGGACGGCTTTAGCGCAAGCCGGCAGTCCGCGGGATTTGAAGTCTTGAAGAAATTTTCCACTGCCACGAAGACTTTCGCTAGCTTCGATTTCCAAGGACGCCTCGTTCGGCGCGATGGGTTCATCGGCTTTCCTAACGATGGGGAGGGAATGAACCGCATGGGCTGGGCGTTTGAGTACCACAACGTTTACGCCGATTTCTATAACGTTCTCGATCCGGTTCTTTCCGAGTCAGGGCAAAGCTCTCATCTAGGACGTTTCAACTTACGGGTAGGAAGATTCTACCTTCCTTTTGGCCTAAATCTTCAGACCGATACCCACGGCACTCTCCTGCAACTTTCCAACGAGCGAAATTTTGGATTCGAACGCGATTGGTACGCGGGCTTTTGGGGAAACCTGAATGAAGCTTTTCGCTACGACCTCTATTATCTGGCTGGTTCAGGTTACCCCCTGAAGTTCGAAGGGCAGAGCGGCCTGATTGGAGCGCGACTTGGCCTCGCCAATAAGTATTCAACCGAGGGAGGTCTTGAGGGAGGGATCTCCTTCTTAGTGGGAGAACGGCTGGCATCCAGCAGCACTCGAGTCAATATGCTACGGGGGGGGCTCGACTTTCGATACCGGCATCTGCTGCCGAACGGCACTCTGACTTGGATGTCAGAACTAAGCGGCGGACGCGACGGACCGGACGCCCTTCTCACTCAGC